>CAIRMK010000344.1 GCA_903879645.1 uncultured Bacteroidota bacterium | reverse complement strand
TGGGGGTATTGTTTACTTTATGGAATCAAAGGATTACTCAGTTTAAACCTTGCTGTTAGTATTTTACGTATGTTTTTGTTAAGGTTTGCTAGCTTTATTGTGTTGAAGTTTGGAAACTTGTTATTGTTTTCTCTAATGGTTTTTAGTGCGTGTTTGAATAGTGGTGTGAGGCATTGTGTTTTTGTTTTCTCTTGAAAGGTGTGTATATAGTAGAAATTGTAGCCGTTTTCATTATGTAGTTCGATTTCACGACCATTAGCTTCTAACATCGATTGTAGTCTCATTCCAGTTTGGCTAGCGATAATTATATAGTCTTTAGCTAGTTTTAGGTTTGTCGATGTTGGTTTGTAGTTAAGTACTTTGATTAAATCGCTTTCGTATAGATATGCAAGTGTTTTTTCGTTTAGGCCTGTTGATGCTTCGTTGATTAGGTTTGTATCGGCTAAGTCTAGTTTTACTTCAATACCTTTTTTTACAGCTAGTTTGCATATTTTTATAAAATAGGTTTGGTAGGCTTTGATTGTATTTTGTGCTAGTGGTGCTTTAGGTTTTAGTGTGTAGCTAGGTATGGTTTTGTTTCCAGTTCTTATATCGTTAACTACATCCCAAATCTCTCTGTAGGTTTTCTCGTCTAGGTTTTCAAATGATAACGACTTGTTTGTGTATTCGTTGTAGCGTTTTAGTATTGGTGGCAAGTTTCTAAAAGAGTTGATAGTGGTGTTTTTAATCTCGTCTTTGCGACCTTTGCCGATTATACTCTCTAGGTGGCTAATGTGGTTGTTAACAAAATTTAGTATGGTATTTGTTTCTGTGGGTTTTCTTTGGTCTCGACCATATAAGCTAGTTAAGTATGTTTTTACTTCGTTTGCTGTAGGTTCTAGGTTTTTGAAATGAATATTTGTAGTCTCTATGTTAGCTTCAAAATCTTTTATTTTAGTTCTAAACGATTTGTTGTACTTGTTGTTTTCGTCTACTATTTTTTTGTTGTACACATAGTTTTTAACACCTCTTTTTTCTTTGATAGTTCCAAAGTGTCTAGGTATTATGTGAGTTTCTAAAGAAAATTGAAACTTCTTATAGGTCTTTTGGTCGTTGTCGGTTGTATAAGCAAAAGCTCCGCTTATTTCAGCTAAAACTAGCTCCGCTTCTGTGCGTGCTTCTAGCTCTTTTGTTTTTGCTTTTAGAGTGTAGCGGTATTTTATTGGTTTCATTAGGTGTGTCTTTAGATTGCAAATATACAATTATTTTCAATAGGTCTCTAAAGTGGTCTCTAATTTTGTGTTAAAATATGGTGTTTTTTGATATGATTTGATATTATGTAGTTTTTTAATATCTCTGTTAAGTACTATAAATATTGGTGTTTAGTTTGTTTTTGCTAGGATTCTAATTTTATGGATTACGTTATCAACTGAAAGGTAATTCACAAGTGTATTTTTTTTGCAAAAGTACATTATATTTGTTGAAATCAATTATTATGAATTCAGTTGAATACTTAAGAAAAGCGTCATTAGGAATTATTTTTATAGTTGTTTTTTTGTTTGTTGATTTTTATTCTGGGATAGAAGTAAAGAAAACCATAACGTTCGATAATTTTAATTGTAAAAAAGAAAGAATGTCAATTAGAACAGGCTCGATAACATCTTGTTTTTTAATCACAACAGATAAGGTTAAATATTTTTTACCAAATAATGTGAATTTCGGTAATAATTTAAAAAAGAATGATAAAGTATTAGTTGTAAAAACTTTTTTTCTGAATCAAAATAAAAGATTTGAAATTAGCTATAAAAATTACACAGAAATTGCTGATATTTCATTTTTTCAATCGAAACTAAACGTTATTATTTTGATGTTTTCATTAATTATTGCACTACTTTTTTATTTTTTTTCAGACAATATAATTTTTGGTAATTTGTTTGTTTTTTGCTTGGTGATAGATTGTTTTTTGATTCTAATGTATTTTTTAAATTTCTAATTGTTTTATTTTTTTTATTAAAGTAGATTATATTTGTCAAATGCAACTATCGGTTATCATCCTTAATTATAATGTGCGCTTTTTTTTAGAGCAATGCGTTTTAAGTGTTCAAAAAGCACTTGAAAACATTGATGGCGAAATTATTGTAATCGATAACAATTCTTCTGATGATAGTTGCGAGATGATGAAACAACTTTTTCCGAATGTTAGACTCATTGAAAACAAAGAAAATTTAGGTTTTCCAAAAGGGAATAACATTGGAGTTGCTCAAGCCAAAGGAGACTATATTTGCATTTTAAATCCTGATACTGTTGTTGCAGAAGATACTTTTTCTAAAATTCTGAACACTAAAAACTGGCAACTGAACACTGGAATTATTGGTTGCAAATTGATTGATGGAACTGGAAATTTTCTTCCTGAAAGCAAACGCGGAGTTCCAACACCTTGGGTTTCTTTTACTAAAATCTTCGGATTGTATAAAGTTTCGAATGTTTTTGGAAAATATTATGCGCAACATTTAACCGAAAATCAATCTGGAAAAGTTGATATTTTGGTTGGTGCTTTTATGGTGATGCAACGCGAATTGTATAATGAAGTTGGAGGTTTTGACGAAAAATGCTTCATGTATTCCGATGATATTGATTTGAGTTATATGGTGATGCAAAAAGGGAAATACAATTATTATTTTCATGAAACAGCTGTAATACATTATAAAGGAGAAAGCACTGTTCGTGATGAAAAGTACATGAAGCGCTTTCAAGAAGCGATGCAGTTTTTCTATAAAAAGCATTTTAAAAAGTCGTTTGTCTTTGATTTCTTTA
>CAIRMK010000343.1 GCA_903879645.1 uncultured Bacteroidota bacterium | reverse complement strand
GTGATACAGAAGGAATTTCTTTAAAGATTCTTGTGATGATTCTATTAGCCACATGCTCTAATAATTTAGAACGAATTGCCATTTCTTGCTCCACAATTTTATTTAAAAGTACATAATCGACGGTATCTTTTAAGTCGTCTGAAAGTGACGATTTACGTAAATCGGTTTTTATTTCTAAATCAACGCGATAATCAGAACCAATTTTACCTTCTTCTTCTAGGCATCCATGAAAGGAAAAAGTTCTGATGTTTTGTAATTTAATAGTTCCCATTTGTTTAGTTTTCAGTAACAGATTTCAGTCGTAGTAACAAGTTTCTTAAAGAAAACTGTAAACTGTAAACCGAAAACTGTAAACTTTTTTATCTTTGCTAAAATTACAAAAATATTATGTCAACTGAAGAAAAATCACTTCATTTTATAGAACAAATTATAGAAGACAGTTTAGCGAATGATTTTCCAAAAGAGAGTTTACGCTTTCGTTTTCCACCGGAGCCAAATGGCTATTTACATATTGGTCATGCCAAATCTATTTGTCTAAACTTTGGGTTGGGATTAAAGTACAATGCGCCAGTAAATTTAAGGTTTGACGATACGAATCCTGCTAAAGAAGAACAAGAATATGTTGATGCTATCAAAGAAGATTTACTTTGGTTAGGCTTTAAATGGGCAGAAGAACGCTACGCATCTGATTATTTTCAACAGCTATATGATTGGGCTGTTTTGATGATTAAAAACGGAAAGGCGTATGTAGATAGTCAATCGTCTGAAGAAATGGCAATTCAAAAAGGAACACCAACGCAACCAGGAGTAGATGGTCCTTATAGAAATCGTTCGGTTGAAGAAAATTTATCTTTGTTTGAAGCTATGAAAAACGGAGATTTTCCAGAAGGAAGTCATGTTTTAAGAGCTAAAATTGATATGACTTCCAAAAACATGTTGATGCGAGACCCCTTAATGTATAGAGTTTTACATCGCCATCATCACCGTACTGGAAATGATTGGAAAATCTATCCAATGTACGACTATGCACATGGTGAAAGTGATTATATCGAACAAATTTCACATTCGATTTGTACCTTAGAATTTGTAATGCACCGCGAATTATACAACTGGTTTTTAGATCAAATATATGATGCAACTAAGGTACGTCCGAATCAATATGAGTTTGCTCGTCTGAATTTGAACTACACTGTAATGAGCAAAAGAAAACTATTGCAATTGGTTCAAGAAAATATTGTAAACGGTTGGGATGACCCAAGAATGCCTACTATTTCTGGTTTGAGAAGACGTGGTTATACAGCAAAATCAATTCGAAATTTTTGCGAAACTATTGGCGTTGCCAAACGTGAAAATGTAATTGATGTGTCGCTTTTAGAGTTTTGTTTACGTGAAGATTTAAACAAAACAGCTCCTAGAGTAATGGCTGTTTTAGATCCTGTAAAGTTAGTTATTACAAATTATCCAGAAGGAAAAGAAGAATGGTTGGATGCTGAAAATAATCAAGAAGATGAAAGTGCTGGTTTTAGAAAAGTGCCTTTTTCACGAGAATTATACATAGAAAGAGAAGATTTTCTAGAAGTTGCTCCTGCTAAATTTTTCCGATTAAGTATTGGAAATGAAGTACGTCTTAAAAATGGTTATATTATCAAAGGAGAAAGCGTTACCAAAGATGGCAACGGAATAATTACGGAAATCCAAGTAACGTATGATGAAGATTCACGTTCTGGAAGTGGGAGTGAAGCAAGTCAAAGAAAAGTAGCTGGAACCTTGCATTGGGTTTCTATTTCACATGCTATTGAAGCCGAAATTCGTTTGTATGACAGATTGTTTATTGATGAGGCTCCCGATTCACATAAGGAGAAAAACTTCTTGGATTTCATGAATAAATCGTCATTAGAAATTGTCAAAGGATATGTGGAACCAAGCCTCGCAGATGTTAAATCTAACGATAAATTTCAGTTCCAACGATTGGGTTATTTTAATGTTGACAAAGATTCAATTCCTTCAAAATTAGTATTTAACAAAACCGTTGGACTAAAAGATGCTTGGGAAGAAAAGGGCAAAAAAGAAGAAAATTTATTGATGAATACATTAAAAGAACTCAATAAATATGTAAAAGAAAAAGATGAAAATGCCGGTGAAATTATCCTACAACCTATTATTGAAAATATAAAAAGTATTGATAATTATAGTTTAATAATCAATACGATTGTTAAGAATATCAAGAACGATAATAATGCCTTATTGTTTGCTAATTTGCTTTTGAAATATTCTGATAAAGTATCTTCAAAAGATATTGAAATCGAGCCATTAACAAAATTATATGCAATGTCATTGAAAAGTCAATTGGTTGCCGCTAGAATTTTAGCAATTGAAAATTTAAAAGAGGACGTTACCAATTGGAATGATTTTCAAAAACAATTATCAGAATTAAAAAATTCGGAGAAAAATGAAAAAGTGTTAGAATTGCTAAAAACAGTTTAACTTTACAATATAGATTTTTCAAATAGAAGGCTGATAGAAATATCGGCTTTTTCTATTATTGTAAAAACTTATTATAGTTTTTTAAAACATTAATTTTCGCTATTAAAAACGGCTTTCATATTTTAATTGTAATCAACTTATTTAATACGGCAATATAATTCAACCAAACAGCAAATAAACAGGTATTATTTCAGCTTAAAATAAGTTTTAAGTTTTTAATGAATACCTTTTAAAATTTTTGTATCTTTAGGTTATTAAATTTTAAAAATTATGTCAAGTAAAACAGGAAATAGCATTTTAGCACTTTTAGCAGGTGCGGCTATCGGAGTTGGTTTTGGAATTTTATTTGCGCCAGACAAAGGTTCTAAAACTAGAGATAAAATGAAAGAAGGTTTTGATGATTTAAAAGATCAAGCAAAATCAAAATGGGATTCTCTCGAAGAAGAAACCAAAGAAAAATTCTCAAAATCAAAAGAGGATTTGATTGAAACTGTGGAAGACTTACTTTCTAATTCAAGTTATAAAGCCGAAGAAGCTATTACTTTTTTAGAAGAGAAATTAGCGGAACTAAAAAAGCAAAATGCAAAACTTCAGAAATAATGGCATTTGAAGAACTAAAAGAAAATACAGGGGCCATCCAAGAACATGCTAAAGCTTATATAGAAACCAATATTGCGTACTATAAACTTTGGGGTTTTAAGGTGGCTATGAAGTCGACTACTTTAATGTTGAAATTCTTCCTGATTGCCATCTGTTTGATGATTGTGTTGTTGTTTGTTTCTGTTGCAGGTGCTTTTGCAATTGGAAAATTACTAGACAGCTATGCGTTAGGATTTTTGAGTGTAGCAGGAGTTTATTTGATATTGGCTTTGTTATTGTTTTTAGTAAAAGATAAAATAATAGAGGGGCCCATTCTAGAAAAATTCTCTGAAATATTTTTTAATGACTAAATTATGGAAAAGAAAAAATATTCATCCTACGCACAAATAGAACAGGAATTAGAAATTCTGAGAGTTGAAAAAGAAATCTATTATCAAAAAATGCTTTTAAGTGTTGAAAAAACAAAAGAAAGTATTCTTCCCTCAAAAACCGTTTCCGTTGTTAAAAATATCTATGAAAAAGTATTTTCGGGAGGTTTCGGAACGATTATAAAGATGGTTTTTCCTTATATTGTTAATTGGTATATAAACAGAAAAAGAGGCGATTAAGCCTCTTTTTTTATCCTGAAAGGTTTTTAAAACCTTGTAGGATTATTTTGAATTCAATTTTTGTCTAAACCTACAAGGTCAAAAAGACCTTGCAGGAAAATAATTTAAGATTGTACTTCAGGATTCGAAGTATCCGATGGATTATAATCGGTTGCCGTATGATCTGCTTTTTTAACTCGTTTGGGTTGGTTTTTCATTTGTTCCCCAATAATATTAGAAGCAGTAAAACTAGTAACCATGCTATTCAACATATCACTTGCAGCTTGTGGTGAATTAGGCAATAAAATCAAGTTAGAATTAGTATCAGCACCAATCGCTTGAAGCGTATCATAATGTTGAGTAATCACAATTAACGCCGAGGCTTCTTGTGAGTTGATGCCTACATGGTTTAATACTTCTACACTTTCTACTAATCCACGTGCAATTTCTCTACGTTGGTCTGCAATGCCTTGTCCTTGCAATTTTTTACTTTCAGCCTCCGCTTTAGCTTTAGCCACAATTCTAATACGTTGTGCTTCCGATTCAAACATGGCAGCCGTTTTTTCTCTATCAGCAGCATTGATTCTGTTCATCGCATTTTTCACTTGAATATCTGGGTCAATATCGGTAACCAATGTATTGATAATATCATATCCATAAGTCATCATGGCTTCGTTCAATTCACGTTTTACACCAATAGCAATATCATCTTTTCTTTCAAAAACATCATCTAAAATAAGTTTAGGAACTTCAGCACGAACTACATCAAAAACATAAGCAGTAATCTGATCATGTGGGTATTCTAATTTGTAAAACGCTTCATAAACGTGTTCTTGAATAACTTTAAACTGAACCGAAACTTTCATTTTAATAAAAACGTTGTCCTTGGTTTTGGTTTCAATCATTACATCCAATTGTTGAATTCTTAAATTTACACGACCTGCAATTCTGTCTATAACAGGAATTTTAAGTTGTAAACCAGAATTTCTAATGCTTTCAAATTTCCCGAAACGCTCAATTACTACAGCGCTTTGTTGCTTTACCGTAAAAAACGCAGAAAAGAAAATAAGTAATCCGAAGACTAAAATAACAATAATAATAGGGTTCATATATAATTTTTAAGTGGTTATGTAGTTATTATACGGGAATAATGTATGTTTGTTACAAATTAAATTTTATAATGAAAAAATCTTTTTTATCCCTTACGCTTTTATTTTTTACCACAGTACTTTTTGCACAATACAATTATAGAGATGGAAACAGAATAGGAATTTCGGGTGGAATCAATCAATCTACTTTAATGGGTTCTAATTTTTTAACCAAACCCGGAAATGGTTATGCAGGTGGGCTTTCCGTTAGAGGAAATTACTATGATAACTGGAGTATGATTTATGGAATGCAGTTTTTTATTGACAACTTTTCGTTAGAATCTAGCTATAAACAAGATATTAATTACAGTCTTTCGGGAGTTCAAGTGAAATTATTGTTAAGTTATAATGTCATAAAAGACCATATTTCTGTTGATTTTGGACCTGTTTTGCAAGTAAACGGAAAGATGAGTGTTAATGGTGGTGATGAAACCAAAACCTTATACGGCACCTTATTAAAGGCCAACGATATTATTGATGTTTCTACCATAAATGGAAATGCTTATTTTGGTATTTCGGCTGGAGGGAAGGTGATAAGGGCTTTGGTTTTCTATCAATATGGATTTTCCAATATTTTCGGCAACCTAAATAAACAAGACGGATTGACCTTGCTTAATGGTAACCAAAGTTTTAAAGGAAATATCGGTACTTTAAGCGGAGAGATTATTTTTAATTTGTAGTAAAAAGCCCTGAAATTTCAGGGCTTTTAGTTTTCTATAAACTTGCAATTGCTTTTTCCAATCGTTTGATAGTTTCGTCTTTTCCAAGCAGTTCTACAATATCAAAAAGATGGGGTCCTTTTAAAGCACCCACCAAACTCAAACGGAACGGTTGCATCACTTTTCCTATGCCAATTTCATTTTTTGTCATCCAATCTTTTACAATAGTTTCAATGTTTATTGAAGTGAAATCTCCAATATTCTCCAATACCCAAATCAATTGTTGCATTAAATTTGGTGTTTCTTCTTTCCAATTCTTTGCCGCTTTTTCATCATAAGAAGTCGGAGCTACAAAGAAATAATCAGACAAATCCCAAAAATCTGAAACGAAATTAGCTCGTTCTTTTATTAAACTTACAATTTTTGTCACATCGAGCGCAGTCGAGATGCCTTTTTCAACTAGAATAAGAGCAAAGGCTGTCGCTAAACTCTCATCACTTTGCTGCTGCAAATATTGATGATTGAACCATTTGTTTTTCTCTGGATCAAATTTAGCTCCGGCTTTATGAACTCTGTTTAAATCAAATTTTTCTCCCAATTCTTCCAAAGAAAATATTTCTTGATCGGTGCCGTCATTCCATCCTAATAAGGCTAGAAAGTTAACCACAGCTTCTGGGAAAAATCCGTTTTCTCTATAACCAGATGAAATTCCTTCTTCGGTTTTCCATTCTAAAGGAAACACCGGAAAACCCATTTTATCGCCATCGCGTTTTGATAATTTTCCGTTGCCTATTGGTTTTAAAATTAATGGTAAATGGGCAAATTCAGGAGCTTCCCAACCAAATGCTTTGTACAATAAACAATGCAAAGGCATGGATGGCAACCATTCTTCCCCACGAATAACATGCGATGTTTCCATCAAATGATCATCAACAATATTCGCTAAATGATAGGTTGGCATCCCGTCCGATTTGAACAATACTTTATCGTCTAATAAATTAGTCTCAAATTTAATATCCCCTCGAATGATGTCGTGTAAGTGTAACGTTTCGTTTACAGGAGTTTTAAATCGAATGACATAATCTTCGCCTGCAGCTATGCGTTTATCAGCTGCTTCTTTAGAAATCACTAATGAAGTATCTAATTTCTCCCGATTGTGCCAATTGTAAATAAAGGTTTTTCCTTCGGCTTCGTGTTGTTTTCTATGGGTATCCAAAGCTTCGGCTGTATCAAAAGCATAATAAGCCCAACCCGAATTTATCAATTGATCAGCATATTGTTTATATAAATGTTTGCGCTCCGATTGTCTGTAAGGTCCAAATTTTTCGTTCTTTCCAACTGTTTCACTAGGGGCAATTCCCAACCAATCCAATGCCTCCATGATATAAGCTTCAGCGCCAGGAACAAAACGATTTTGGTCGGTATCTTCTATTCGCAAATAGAAAACGCCATTATTTTTTTTCGCAAATAAATAATTAAATAAGGCAGTTCTAACACCACCAATATGCAAAGGTCCAGTCGGACTTGGTGCAAAACGCACACGAACTTGTTTAGACATGATTGTAAATTTGTGCAAAGATAATCAGAAGTTGGTATTAGAACCGAAATTTTCGTTTTAGAAAGATTTAACTTTTATTCTAATGAGAAATTATTACTTTTATCGGTTATAAACAAATGATTAACAATTTTGGAAAATCAGAACATAATTTACAGTAAACTTGAACAGTTTATTAAGAAGTTTTACACCAACGAATTGTTGCGGGGAACTATTTTCTTCGTGGGAATTGGACTGATATATTTTCTTTTTACTCTTTTTATAGAATACTTTCTTTGGCTAAAACCTGCGGCAAGAACCGTTTTGTTTTGGACATTCATTGCCGTGGAACTTTTTCTGTTGCTTCGATTCATATTGTTTCCAACATTTAAGTTATTCAAACTTCAAAAAGGAATCAATTACGATGATGCTTCTAAGATCATAGGAAACCATTTCAGCGAAGTAGGGGATAAGCTGACTAACTTTTTGCAATTATCGCAAGACACCAATATATCAGAATTATTATTAGCTTCTATAGATCAAAAAGCAAATACTTTACAACCTATTCCTTTTGGAAATGCTATTAATTTTGGTAAGAACAAGAAATTTTTGCCATTGGCTATTATTCCAATTTTGTTCTTTGCTTTTTTCTATTTATCCGGAAACAGTAATTTTATTTCACAAAGTTTTAATCGTGTGGTACATTATAAAGAGCAATTTTTGCCACCAGCACCATTTGAATTTCAAGTGTTGAATAAGAATTTACAAACCGAACAAAACCAAGATTTTCTTTTAAAAGTGAAAACCGTTGGTAAAGTTGTTCCAGAAAATGCCATGATTTTGATAGGCAATGAAAGTTATTATATGGAAAGCAATAAAGCGGGTGAGTTTCAATTTGTTATTCCTAAACCAAAAGAAAATATAGCCTTTCATATTGAAGCCAATGATGTTTCTTCTCATGAATATGAGTTAAATGTAGTTACTGTTCCATCTATTGCTAATTTTGAAATGGTGTTAAATTTCCCTGGATATTTGAATAAAAAAACAGAAATTATTAAAGGAACAGGAAATGCAGTATTTCCAGAAGGGACTCGCGTAACTTGGAGAATGAATACATTAGCAACGCAAAGAGTGGAATGGATAGATGCCACAACAAAATATGCTTTTGTAAAACAAGACAATCAGTTTTTATTGTCTAAAAATATTGCTCAAAATACCGATTACCAGATTGTTACTTCTAATAATAAGATACAGAATTACGAGAAGTTAAATTATCAGATTTCCGTCGTTAAAGATCAATATCCAACTATTTCTGTTGGAAACGCTCCCGACAGTCTTAAAATTGAAAAAAACTATGTTTTAGGACAGCTTTCTGATGATTACGGACTTTCTAAATTACAGGTAGTATATTATCCAAAAGATAAGCCTAATTTAGCTAAACGTGGAACAATAGCTGTAAAACATGATGTTTATGATAAATTTGTGTTTTCGTTCCCTAGTAATCTTCCAGTGGAACAAGGGGTTTCCTATGAATATTATTTCGAAGTTTTTGATAATGATGCCATTCATAATTTCAAGAGTACAAAATCAACGGTTTTCTCTAATAGAATAGCAACTGAAACTGAAAAAGAAGATCAAGTATTACAACAACAAAATGATAATATTAATTCTTTAGAAAAGTCACTTAAAACCCAAGATAAACAACTTAATGAAATGGAAAAGTTGCAAAAAATGGGCAAGGAGAAAGACAATCTGGAGTTTAAAGAACAACAAAAAGTAAACGATTTCTTGAATAAGCAAAAGCAGCAAGATGAAGTGATGAAGAATTTTGCTGAGAAAATGAAGGACAACCTTGATAAAGTTAAAACAGAAAAGAAAGATGAAGTGAAAGAACTTCTGAAAAACCGTTTAGATAAAGTCGATAAGGATTTAGAGAAAAATAAAAAACTTTTAGACGAACTTCAAAAGTTAAACGAAAAATTACAAAAAGAAGAATTGTTCGAAAAAATGGACAAGCTTAAACAAGAGAGTAAGAATCAAACAAAGAGTTTACAACAATTAGTGGAGCTTACTAAGAAATACTATGTTGAAAAGAAAGCGGAACAAATTGCCGATAAGTTAGAAAAACTTTCTGAAAAACAAGAAAAACTTTCTGAAAATGAAAAAGAGAATTCCACGGCAAAACAAGAGGAAATTAATAAAGAATTTGATAAGATTCAAGAAGAATTAAAAGAGTTGCAAAAAGATAATAAGGAATTAAAAACCCCTGTTGATCTTCCTGATACTGCTCCGAAAGAGAAAAGCATCGATGATGATTTAAAAAACGCTTCAGATCAATTAAAAAAGGACTCCAAATCTGGTGCTAAACCAAAGCAAAAAAGCGCTTCTAAAAAAATGAAGCAAATGAGTCAGGATATGCAGTCGAGTATGGATATGGGTGAGAAAGAGCAAATGGATGAAGATGTTGCTATGTTGCGTCAAATTTTAGATAATCTTTTAGCCTATTCTTTTTCTCAGGAAGATGTAATGAAACAGTTTAAAGGATTAAAGAGAGGGTCGCCATCGTTTAATAGGGACCTTAAAATTCAACAAGATTTGAAACAACAGTTCAAACATGTTGATGATTCTCTCTTTGCATTATCGCTTCGAAATCCAAAAATTGCTGAAGAGGTGACGACCGAGATTGGAAATGTCGAATTCAATGTTGATAAATCAATTGAAACATTAGCAGACGCTAATGTTCCAAAAGGAGTCTCTCATCAACAATTTGCAATTAGTGCTGCAAATAAATTAGCAGATATGTTAGCATCAACTTTAAATAGTATGCAGATGTCCATGCAGATGTCAGGGTCAGGTAAAGGAAAGCCAAAACCTGGGCAAGGGAGCGGTATGCAATTACCAGATATCATTAAGAAACAGGAGGGTCTTGGCCAAAAAGCAAAAAAAGGAATGAAACCCGGGCAAAAGCCTGGAGAAGGACAGGGAGGAAAAGAAGGTGAAAAAGAAGGCGGTAAAGAGGGCAGAGGAAAAGAAGGTAAAGACGGTAAAGAAGGCAATGGAAAGGAAGGAAAAAATGGGCAGGGTTCTGGTGGTAATGGTCAAGGAAACAAGCAAGGGGAAAATGGACAAGATGGTGAAGGAGATGCCAAAGCAATTATGGAGATTTATAAAGAACAACAACAACTTCGTGAGGCATTGCAAAACGAATTAAATAAACAAGGATTAGGAGGTCAAGGTCAAAACGCTTTGGATCAAATGAAGCAAATCGAAAAGCAATTACTGAACAAAGGCTTCAATAACGATGTGCTGCAAAAGATGTTAAATTTAAAATATGAATTATTAAAATTGGATAAAGCACTACAACAACAAGGCGAAGAACAGAAGCGTCAATCAGAAACGAATAAGAAAGAGTATTCTAATCCCACAAATGCTTTGCCAATACGTTTACAAGAATATTTAAATAGTGTTGAAATTTTAAACAGACAAACATTACCTTTGCGCTCTAATTATAGCCAAAAAGTGCAAGAATATTTCAAAACCAATGATTAGTTTTAATTACGAATTTGAGTTTAAACTTCAAGATGAATCGCTTTATTCTAATTGGATTTCACGAGTGATTCAATCAGAAAATAAAAAAGAAGGGGATATCAATTATGTCTTTTGTGAAGACGAATATATTTTACAAATCAATCAGCAATACCTGAACCATGATTATTATACCGACATTATCAGCTTTGATTACACTGTAGGAAACGAATTACATGGCGATATTTTTATTTCTGTTGATAGAGTGCGAGAAAACGCTTTAGATTACAACACCTCTTTTGAAGAGGAATTAAAAAGAGTGATTATTCACGGGGTCTTGCATTACTGTGGTTATAAAGATAAAACCGAAGAAGACGAGCAGTTAATGCGTTCCAAAGAAGATGTAAAAATACAAATGTTTCACGTGGAACAATAGGAGCTTTGTTAAGACAATCAAAACCATAACTGTTCCACGTGGAACAAAACAATAGAGGGTCATTTCCCTCGATATCAAATACCATGTTTTTAGAAAGATACGATGTTATAGTTGTTGGTGCGGGTCATGCAGGGTGTGAGGCCGCTGCAGCTGCTGCCAATTTAGGATGTTCTACCCTGTTGGTTACAATGAGTCTGCAGAATATTGCGCAGATGTCTTGTAATCCCGCTATGGGCGGTATTGCAAAAGGTCAAATCGTCCGCGAAATAGATGCCCTTGGTGGATATTCTGGAATAGTATCTGACAAAACAGCCATTCAATTTAAGATGCTGAATAAATCGAAAGGACCAGCGATGTGGTCGCCTCGTGTGCAGTCAGATCGTATGCGTTTTTCTGAAGAATGGCGCTTGATGTTGGAGAGAACACCCAATGTTGATTTCTATCAAGAAATGGTTTCAGGATTAATTATAATAAATGGTAAAATTGAAGGGGTAAAAACATCATTAGGAATTGAAATAAAAGCGAAAACGGTTGTTTTGACAAACGGCACTTTTTTAAATGGGTTAATTCATATTGGCGAAAAACAATTTGGAGGAGGTAGGGCAGGAGAAAGCGCAGCTTATGGAATCACCGAAGATTTAGTTAATGCAGGTTTTGAATCTGGTAGAATGAAAACAGGAACGCCGCCACGCGTGGATGGTAGGTCTTTAGATTATACTAAAATGAGAGAAGAACCGGGTGATGAAAATCCAGATAAGTTTTCGTATTCAGACGAAACCAAACCATTAATGCAACAAAGGCTTTGTCATATGACATACACATCATTAGATGTTCATGATATTTTAAGAGAAGGATTTGATCGTTCACCAATGTTTAATGGAAGAATTAAATCCATCGGACCAAGATATTGTCCGTCAATTGAAGATAAGATTAATAGGTTCGCAGATAAAGAAAGACATCAACTTTTTGTAGAACCAGAAGGATGGGACACGGTTGAAGTATATGTAAACGGATTTTCTACTTCTCTACCCGAAGATGTTCAATTTAAAGCTTTGCGTTCTGTAGCTGGTTTTGAAAAGGTAAAGTTTTTCCGACCAGGATATGCTATAGAGTATGATTATTTTCCACCTACGCAATTAAAACATACATTAGAAACCAAACTAGTTGCAGGGTTGTATTTTGCTGGTCAAATTAACGGAACTACTGGATATGAAGAAGCGGCATCACAAGGTATGATGGCAGGGATTAATGCTGCATTGCAAGTGAAAGAACAGGAACCATTAATTTTAAAGCGAGACGAAGCTTATATAGGTGTTTTAATTGATGATTTAATAACTAAAGGAACAGAAGAACCTTATAGAATGTTCACTTCTCGTGCTGAGTTCAGAACATTATTGCGTCAAGACAATGCCGATCATCGTCTAACTCCTAAATCATTTGAGATTGGATTAGCTTCTGAAAAGCGAATGAAACGTATGGAAGAAAAATTTTCAAAAAGTGATGCCATGGTTTCCTTTTTTAAAGAAACAAGCGTGACTATTGAAGAGGCCAATCCTATATTGGAAGCAAAAGGAAGCTCTCCTATGATTCAAAATGATAAAATGTATAAAGTGTTTTCTCGTCCTCAAATTGATTTAGACGATTTTATTAAATTTGAAAAAGTTCAAAAGTATATTGAAGAACATGATTTAGATAAGGAAATTATCGAGCAAGCAGAAATCAATGTAAAGTATTCAGGTTATATTGAAAAAGAACGCAATAATGCGGATAAACTGACTCGATTGGAAGACATGAAAATACCAATTGATTTCGATTATCATAAAATAAAATCAATGTCTATTGAAGCCAAACAAAAATTAAGTAAAATACGCCCTGTTACTATTTCACAGGCTTCTAGAATAAGCGGAGTTTCACCTAGTGATATTTCGGTGTTGTTAATTTATATGGGAAGATAATAGAATTTAAAATTTGTTCCACGTGAAACTAACTTTGTCAACACCTATAAATAAAGAGAATTTAATGAATATTGAAAACACAAAACATTTTTTAAGCGTTAAGGATTTTTCCGTTTCCAAAGAAACATTTGAGCTGCTTTATAGCGAAGAATTGGATATGCTGATTACACATCCACAACCCTCATTAGAAAAACTTCCAAGCTATTATGAAAGCGTAGATTACATTTCACATACCGATGGGAATACATCTTTATTTGAAAAAATGTATCAATTCATTAAAGGGATTGCATTAAAAAATAAATTAAAACTCATTAATTCCCAATCACAAAAAGGGAGGGTTTTAGATATAGGTGCCGGTGTAGGTGATTTTTTGTCGGTAGCTAAAAAAGATGGTTGGGAAACCATAGGAGTTGAACCAAGTGAAAAAGCAAAAACAATAGCAAAAACCAAGGGAGTTAAATTTGTAGAAAATCTTTCAGAATTGGAAAGTAACTCTTTTGATGTTATTACCATGTGGCATGTTTTAGAACATGTTCCTGATTTAGAAAAACAAATCCAAGAATTAAAGCGATTGGTAAAACCAACAGGAACAATAATTATTGCTGTTCCAAATTTTAGATCGTATGATGCTAAATACTATGATAAATATTGGGCAGCTTATGATGTACCTATTCATTTGTGGCACTTTTCTAAAACAGCAATCCAAAAGTTATTCGCTTGGGAGAATTTGGAATTAGAAAAAGTTATTCCAATGAAATTTGATAGTTTTTATGTGAGTTTATTATCTGAAAAATACAAAACAGGAAAAATGAATTATATCAATGCTTTTTACATTGGACTGAAGTCAAATTGGAAAGGAAGTCAAAATTCGGAATATTCCTCTCACATTTATCTTCTAAAAAACGATAAAAACTAAAATAAAAGCGTTTTTTGCTTCAATTTTATAAAAATAGAGCCAAGTATATTAAAAAGCAGAAGTTCTTTTAAATGGCTTTATTTAAAGCCAAACACAATAAAGGTTAACTATTAAAATTTCTTAAACAATATACATGCTTTATAGTATTAAAAAACACCCAAATTTGTAACTTTTTGTCTTTTCAGATTAAAATTTTATACTTTTGGCAATTAGTAAAAATTAACAAATTAAAAATGAAAAAAATTATAGTATGTGTTGCAATGGCAGTTGCAATTGTTTCTTGTAATAAAACAACAGAAGCTAAAGAATTTAAAACAGCTTATATCGACACTAATAAATTATTAGAAGAATCTACAGAAGCTAAAGACATAAAAGCTAAATATGAATCTATTGCAGATGAAAAAGGAGGAAGATTGAAAGTGGAAGTAGAAAAATTAGAAGCTGAAAAAAAAGCATTTCAATCAAATGCTCAAAAAAATGGGCAAGCTTGGGCACAACAAAAATACGGAGAATTGCAACAAAAAGAACAGCAGTTACAATACACACAACAAGCATTAGCTCAAGATATTCAAGGAAAACATGGGGTTGAAATGGACTCAGTTGTTTCTAAATATAGAAAGCTTTTCAAACAATTTGGAAAAGATAAAGGCTATGATTATGTTTTTGGAACAGGAGAAGCAGCAACAGTGTTATATGCTAAAAATCAATATGATATTACAAAAGAAATCATCAAAATGGTAAACGATAAATACAAATCAGAAGGAAAAAAAGAAGAAAAAAGCGCTGATAAAAAAGAAGCGGCCAAAAAATAAACGATAGTAATCCTTACTATTAAAACGCCTTCTATTAAGAAGGCGTTTTTTTGTTTGTATATTGATTAACAAACTTTTATATTTGCTTTTTAAATATAAGCCAATGGAAACTATATCAGCCGAAGCCAACTACGTGTTGCAATTTATCAATCAAACCAATAAATCTATTTTTCTCACTGGAAAAGCAGGGACTGGTAAGACTACCCTTCTTAAAGAAATAATCAAAGCCACTCACAAATCCACTGTTGTAGTAGCCCCAACGGGTATTGCGGCTTTAAATGCAGGAGGAGTAACCATTCATTCGATGTTTCAATTGCCTTTTGGAGGATTTATTCCCGCTAATAGTGTACCACAACAATTTTCAGAATCTATAAAGTTTGAAACTAAAGACAGTCTTAGGCATCATTTTAAAATGAGCGCCATTAAACGAAAAGTAATTCAAAATATGGAATTGCTTATCATTGACGAAGTCAGTATGTTGCGCTCCGATTTGATGGACGCTATTGATTTTATGTTGCAAAGTGTCCGCAAAAAAAGAGTCGCTTTTGGGGGTGTACAGGTGCTTTTTATTGGAGACTTATTACAACTTCCACCTGTAATTCGGGAAGAGGAATGGCGTACTTTGCGTCAATATTATAAAGGAAAATTCTTTTTTCATTCCCATGTTATTCAGGCTAATCCGCCTTTGTATATTGAATTATCCAAGATTTTTAGACAATCAGACGCCACATTTATTGATTTGCTTAATAATTTAAGAAATAATAGAATCACTAAAGAAAACCTATCTTTTTTAAATCAATATGTGCAACCAAACTTTGATTTAAAAGCTAATAAAGGGTATATTACTTTAACTACTCACAATGCTAAAGCTGACGCGATCAATAGCCAATCACTAGTCGATTTAGAAGGTATAACAAATCGGTATAAGGCATCTATTACAGGTGATTTCCCCGAAAAAATTTTTCCATTAGATGAAGTTTTAGAATTGAAAGTAGGCGCTCAAATAATGTTTATAAAAAATGACCACTCTTTTGATAAAAATTATTTCAACGGAAAAATGGGGGTTGTAAAATCTATTTCAAAAGATGAAATATGGGTTCATTTTGAAGAAGAAAATAAATCAATTGAGGTTGAAAAACAAGAATGGCAAAACATTCGCTATTTTGTAAATGAAAACACAAAGGAAATAGAAGAAGAGGTTTTAGGAACATTTGTTCACTATCCAATAAAACTAGCTTGGGCAATAACAGTTCATAAAAGCCAAGGACTAACTTTTGATAAAGCAGCACTTGATGTGTCGCAAGTTTTTGTTCCTGGGCAGGCTTATGTGGCTTTATCGCGTTTACGTTCGTTAAACGGCTTAATTTTACTTTCGCAGTTGCAAATGAACGGTATTTCCAATGATGATGATGTTATGGATTATGCTTCCAATAAAGCTTCTGTAGAAATTTTAGAAAAAGAACTTAAAAACGAAACCAAATCTTTTATTCAAAACTATTTGATTAACAGTTTCAATTGGATTGCTTTAGCACAAGAATGGCGCAATCATAAATTTAGTTATGTAGATAGCGATAAATCCGTGAAATCCAAACATAGTGGCTGGGCTTCAACACAGATGGACAATTGTGAAATACTGCTAGATCCCGCTAGAAAATTTATTGCTCAATTGGATAATTTGTTTTTGGCCGAAACAGTAGATTATCAGCACCTAAACCAAAGAATTCAAGCAGCACATAATTATTTCTTTGAAAAATTAGATCAATTAGAATACGAAGTTTTATACAAAATTGAAGAAATTAAAAGAATAAAACAGGTAAAACAATTTTACGATGAATTATTGACTTTAGAAGAGCTTCAAACCAAAGCAGTAATGCAATTAATGAAATCAAAGTTACTAATGGAAACCATTGTGAACCAACAAACCATTAGCAAAGAAAGTCTAAATTCGATAGAAATAACGAATTACAAAATCAATAAAATGGGGAAAGTTATTGAGGATTTTAAACGCAATAACCAAAATTTAATTAAAGAAGACGAAGATTTAAGTTATTATGAACCAAGGAAAAAGAAATCTGAAAAAACACCCAAAAAAGCAACTTCTCAAATCACGTATGAACTTTGGGTGGAAAGAAATACAATTGAAGAAATAGCTAATTTGAGAAAATTAACGGTCAGCACCATTTTGTCACATTTTACCAAACTTATACAAGACAAAGCGGTTAGTATAAACGATATTTTGCCGGAAGATAAAATAGAGATACTTACAAAATCTTTTTATGGTTACAAAGAAGAGTCTTTAACGCCAATGAAAGAGCAATTAGGGGATGCTTTTTCTTGGGAAGAATTGCGGATGTTTAAAGCGAGTTTAAATGTTTAAAGTTGTTTAACTCAACCAAAAAACACCCAAAACACCCAAAATAAAATAAATTGTAATTGTTCTGGCGCCATCAAAATCTTTGGCTAATCGCTGGCCAAAAAGCATGAAGAGTAAGGTAATACAAGAAAACACAGCCCCATAAAAACCAAACATTCTATCGCCATTTATATAAAGTTCTACAATGCCAACCAAACATAAAATGCTGGTTATTATTTCAAAAAAAACTAATATTCCAGTAACTAAGGGTACATGATTTTTTAGAATTGTATTTTCAAAATGTGGTTTCATCCAGGCCATACTATCATTCCAATGAAAAAGCTTCTCGTGCGTCGACATAATAAAAGTTATGGCAAGAAAAACTAAAACCAAGACCGAAGCAGTATTGTTCATAAGGTTATTATTTTAATTTTTGTGAATCAAACGAGTTAATTTAATGGACAAATCTGTCAAAATAATTTTGGCGTTTCCATTGCGTTCAATGTGGTAAGATGCATCCGAAAGCTCTTTGAAAATTTCGGTGATATTGTTTCCTGTTACAAATGGAGCAAATTTTTCTAATTTAAAATTTGCAACCGAAGGCTCTATATAAACTAATTTATCCGCTTGGTAGTTGAGCAATAAAGCTTGTCGGAACATATCGATACAATAATTCAAAAACTTTTTTTGCGCTTCACGACCTAAGCTGGCAATATGATCACTCCAACTAATTAAGTCATGTATCGCGGCGGCATTTCCTTTAGCTCTAAAAGCGGCGCGAACCCAATCCACAAAACATTTTTCAAAAGGTAATTCATCATTGTCTTCCTTTAGAATATGCAAGGCTTTATTGTAATTTCCTTGGGCTTGATGTGCAATTTTATAAGCCAATTTTTCATCAATATTTTCACGTGAAACCAAAGCTTCAATAATACTACTTTCAGGCAAACCATTGAAATGTAAAACTTGACAACGCGATCGGATGGTTTGAATTATATCTTCTTCATTTTCAGATATTAATATAAACACGGTCTTGTCCGTAGGTTCTTCTAGCAGTTTCAAAAGTTTGTTGGACGCGGCAATATTCATTTTATCGGCCATCCAAATAATCATGATTTTATAACTTCCCTCTAGTGATTTTAAGGCTAGAGCCTTTAGAATTTCTTGAGCATCGTCCACCCGGATTTCTCCTTGTTTATTTTGAACACCCAAAACTTTATACCAATCACTCAATTCACCATAAGGATTTTCAGTTATAAATTGCCTCCATTCTTGGAGAAAATCTAAACTTTTTGGTTTCGACTTTACCTCTTCTGTGGTAACTGTTGGGTAAACAAAATGCAAATCGGGGTGCTGTAAATGATTGAATTTTAGATTACAAGATTCATTTTCTCCAAAGTTTTCATCTTTAGAATTTTGACAAACAAGATATTGTGCGTAGGCAATAGCCATGGGCAAAGTTCCTGTACCTTCGGGGCCAATAAACAACTGAGCATGTGGAATTCTCCCCAATTGAGCACTTCTAATCAGGTGATTTTTTATATGTTCGTGACCTAAAATTTGTGAAAAAAGCATGAGCAAAGATAATAGAAAAACGATTTTAATTAGAAAAAGATATTAAAATTGCTTATTATATAAACATAAAACATAAGAAAAAAGTTAAACAAAATCCACAAAAAAGCACTTTATCGATTAAAAATAGTGTTTTGTCCGATTTTTATTTTAATTTTGTGTTTTTGAAATTATAAAGCATAATTTGGATTAAACATTTTGTTAAGAAACAAAAGATATGAAACTAAAGTTAATTACAATTGGTACGCTGTTAGGTTATTCTTTAACCTTTTCTCAACAAATCCCTTTTAAATTGCGGTTTCAACAGAAAGTTAAAGGGGATATGACGGTTATTGCTAATAACATTGTTAATCGTGTAGATTATAATAATAGTGCCAACGATTCTTACTATAACCATACCATTTCTGCCAATTTAAACGATGAGTTTGATATGGCCTATGTTGATATAGACCAAGACGAATCTACTTTTTCGTCAAGTAGCGCCGAGTTAATTTTTGATAATTCTTCAAGTAAAAAAGTGATTTATGCGGGGCTATATTGGGCAGCCACATATAGATACAATTCTTCGAATAGTACCAAGAAAAACAAATATGTTGCCGAAGACACTAATAGAGAAGCTATTAATTTGATAAAATTAAAACTTCCGGACGAACAAGAATATATTGATATTGTAGGTCAAACAATTTTTGATGGTATTTCTCAAAATGAGGACAAAGACATAGCTCCCTACGCGGTATATGCTGATATAACGGAGTATGTAAAAAAAATAAACGGAGGAGCAGATGGAGTCTATACGGTTGCCAATATTAGAGCGACCCAAGGAAAAATTAGAGGAGGCGTTGCAGGAGGTTGGACTATCTTTTTTGTTTATGAAGATACTAATTCGAACGAAAAAACAATTGTAAGTCAAGATGGATTTGCTAGAGTTTCTAACAATGAGACCAACATTATTTTTGACGGATTTGTAGCTCCTGCTAGTGGAAACATAAAAGCTAAAATTGCAGGTGCTGCACTTGAAGGCGATAACAATATCACAGGTGATCAATTACTTTTTAGTGCCAATACAAATAAAGGTTTTACAGCCTTAACCAATTCAATAAGAAAAGAAAATAATTTTTTCAACAGTTGTATCACTATTGACGATCACTATTTTGTGAATAGATTTCCCGACAGCAAAAACACCTTAGGCTACGATTCTTTTATCTATACTATCCCTAATGATAATAATGCTTTAATTGGAAATGGAAGTACGCAATCGGTTTTAAAACTTAAATCGGAGGGAGATAATTATTTCATGTTTTTTAGTGCTTTTGCTTTGGAATTAAATCCATCTAATGAAAAAAACACAGCCACTATTGCTACTGAAAATAGTGTTATTAATAAAGAAAATGGTCAAAAGCAGCTACTAAAATTCTCACCCTTAAACAATGATTTATTGGTAGACGACATTAAAACAGCTTCTGTTATTAATAGAATTAATAAAAACACGACTTTAGGAAATGATGTCTTAGAGATTCAAACGCTTACGAGTTCTAGTCAATCTTCAGGATATTATATTTTGGCAAACATTTTTAAAACTGAGCAAAAAACGCAAGAATTTATTTATTACTTAAAAACAAAAGAGATCAAAGGAGACTTTTTTATTAATCCGTTAAATAATTACTATTATGTATTTATAAAGAAAGCGTCCAATCAACAAGAAGCTATAGATTTATATAATTCTAAACTTAACAATTCATACAAAGAAAGAATACAGATTTTATTAATAAACAATAAAGACAAATCCCAAATAGACGAAAAAGCTGTTATTAGAGAGGTAGTTAAAAAAGACATTCCAATTCAACCTGAAACTAAAGTTGCTGAAATCAAAACCGAAAAAAAAGAAAAAACAACACAAAATTTAAAAAAGGCTATCAATCCTGTAGATTTTCATGTTGCAGAAATTCCTAACGAATCCAAAGGATATTATATGGTAGTAAACATTTATGAAAGTAATGAAAATTCAAATAATTTCATAGATGCCTTAAAAGAAAAAGGGTTTCAACCAAAAATATTATTAAATACTTTAAATAATTATAAATACGTTTATTTAAAAAAAGTTGCTACAGAAGAGGAGGCAAAAAGCCTACTGGATTCAAAATTTAATAATAAGTATAAAAGTAAATTATGGGTATTATCTGTAAATAATAAATAAGCAGAAAAAGAAGGATAGGTGAATACCTGATTTATCGCATTTTTATTAAAAACTAAAATGATTATATTTGCAGATTAATAGCAATTAATACTGTAGAATTAATGAAAACCATAAACGACTTCAATTTTCAAAATAAAAAAGCCTTAATTAGAGTAGATTTTAATGTTCCTTTAGATGAAAACTTTAATGTAACAGATGTTAACAGAATTGAAGGAGCAAAACCTACAATAGACAAAATTCTTGCTGATGGTGGCAGTGTGATTTTAATGTCACACCTTGGCAGACCAAAAGGTAAAGAAGACAAATATTCACTAAAACATATCGTTTCGACTGTTTCTGAAGTCCTAGGAGTTTCAGTACAATTTGCCACAGATTGTCAAGGAGAAGTGGCTCAAAAAGCTGCGGCTAATTTACAATCAGGTCAAGTTTTACTTTTAGAAAATTTACGTTTTTATTCAGAAGAGGAAGCAGGAGACGTTGCCTTCGCAAAAGAATTGGCTTCTCTTGGAGATATTTATGTGAATGATGCTTTTGGAACTGCACATAGAGCGCATGCTTCTACAACCATTATTGCTCAATTTTTCCCAAATCATAAATGTTTTGGATTGCTTCTTGCCAAAGAGATTGAAAGTTTAAACAGGGTGTTAAAAAACTCGGTAAAACCAGTAACAGCAGTACTTGGAGGGTCTAAAGTTTCTTCAAAAATCACAGTCATTGAAAACATATTAGACAAAGTAGACCATATGATTATTGGCGGTGGTATGACCTTTACTTTTATTAAAGCATTGGGTGGTAAAATAGGAAATTCAATATGTGAAGATGATAAATTGGATTTAGCAATTGAAATTTTACATCAAGCAAAACTGAAGAATGTTCACATACACATTCCTGTTGATGTAGTAGCAGCAAATGCTTTTTCAAATGATGCGGAAACACAAATTGTTGATGTTCGTGAAATTCCAGATGGATGGCAAGGATTAGATGCGGGTCCAAAATCTTTAGAAATCTTCAAAAACATCATAATGGAATCAAAAACAATTCTTTGGAATGGACCATTGGGTGTTTTTGAAATGGAAAAATTTGCTCATGGAACCATTACACTTGGCGAATATATTGCAACATCTACAGCCAACGGAGCTTTTTCATTAGTGGGCGGAGGTGATTCTGTTTCGGCAGTGAAACAATTTGGATTGGAAGATAAGATGAGCTATGTTTCAACTGGCGGAGGTGCTATGTTGGAAATGTTAGAGGGTAAAATTTTGCCTGGAATTCAAGCAATATTAGACTAAATAATAGACTTTAACAATAATTAAACATTTAATACGTTATATATCAGTAAGTTTGTCTTTCACAATCGTAAGGGTTGTTAATTGTTGAAAAATCAAGTATGAATATAAAAAATAAAATCACCGCAATTCTTATAATTAGTTCCTTTTCATTTTATGGACAAGGAATAATTAAACATAACGATTCCATTATAAAAAATCCTATAAAAATTTCCTATTTAGATTCCATAAAATCGACCTTTGTTAAGGATAAAATGGCTTCTTGTATTGACAGTCTTTGGATGCAAAATCTGGCATCATTAGATGGTTATAACGAAATGATTTTAGACATTAAAAATGTTGATGTTGACCAAAAAGTAGATTATCAATTGTCAACAGAATTGCTAAAGGAACGTTTAAAGAAAATGGATGAGAAATCGCCATTTAATATTGAGTATAATGTTGGTTTGGAAAATGTTATTAAATCCTTTCTTAAAAACAGAAAAAAGACATTTGAAAAATTATTAGGAGTTTCTCAGTATTACTTCCCTCTTTTTGAAGAAGAATTAGCCAAAAACAACATTCCTCTTGAAATAAAATATCTTGCTGTAATTGAATCGGCTTTAAATCCAAGAGCAGTATCACGTGTTGGCGCAACAGGCTTGTGGCAATTTATGTTTCAAACAGGCAAACAATATGGTTTAAACATTGATTCCTATGTAGACGAAAGAAATGATCCATTAAAATCAAGTCAAGTCGCTTCACAATACATGAGCAACATGTATAAAATTTTTGGAGATTGGGATTTAGTGCTTGCCGCCTATAATTCGGGACCAGGAAATGTGGCCAAAGCTATTCGTCGTTCTGGTGGACAACAAAATTATTGGAATATTAGAAAGAATTTGCCAAAAGAAACACAAGGATATTTACCTGCTTTTTTAGCTACCATGTATATTTTTGAATACCATAAAGAACATGGAATTGTTCCAAACAAAGCCGTTGCCAATCTTATGGCTACCGATACGGTGATGATTAAAAAACACATGACCTTTAAACAAATCGCTAATTTATTAGATATTCCTATTGCAGAAATTCAATTTTTTAATCCTTCATTTAAGAGAAATGAGATTCCTCATATTACAGGACAATCTAATTTTTTAAGGTTGCCTAAAGATAAAATAGCAATTTTCACTTCCAATGAAAATAAGATTTATGCTTATATTGATTTTGAAGAGAGTAAAAGAGAACGTCCTAATCAAAAATTTGTACCGTTCAAACAAAGAGATTCTGCAATTGCAGATAGAGATGCAATTTCTAAAACTAAATTTTATAAGGTTCGTCATGGCGATAATCTAAAACAGATTGCAGATCAATATGACATTTCTGTTGAGGATTTAAAAAAATGGAATCATCTTAAAAGCAATATGATTTCTAAAGGTAGAAGTTTAAAAATAATCGCAACGGAAAGAATAAGTTATAAAAACAAATCCGAAGTGACTAAGCCTACTATAGATACCTCAGCAATTCCTGAAAAAAGTAGCGCGTTAGCTTCCAAAGAGATTAAAACGGATAAAGTATTTAAAAATGAAAAAGTAGTTACTTTTAAAGAGGTAATTAAAACGCATAAAGTAAAAAAGGGTGATAACCTTGGTGAAATAGCTTCAAAATACGACGTGTCTATTGTAGATATTAAAAAATGGAACAAACTTAAAAAAGACAATATTGGTCTTGGAATGAATCTTAAAATCATTAAAAACGAAAAGGTTACATCGATTGTTAAGAAAGAAGTAAAACAACCAGTAAGTGATAAAAAAGAAGAACTTGCTGCAGTGGATCATAAGAATTCTAAGTTTGAAAAGTCTAAAAAAGAGGAAAATGTAGCTTCATCTTCTAATTCTGAAAATTACTATGTAGTAGCTAAAGGGGATAATCTGTTTACCATTGCCAAAAAAAATAATGTTAGTATAGAAAACATTAAGGAATGGAACAACATGATAGATAACAACGTAAAGGTTGGGACTCAATTAATGGTATCTAATGAAAAGGTGGTTATAGCAAATAATGAAGAAGTAAAACCAAAATCTAAAACCATTGAACATGTTGTTCTAAAAGGAGAATATTTAGCATCTATAGCAAAAAAATATAATGTTTCTGTTGCTAGTCTTTCAGAGTGGAATGCTCTTTCGGATTCAAACATTAAACTTGGAGACAAGTTAATCGTTGGAAAAGAGGATATCATAAGCGATTCAAAAGAGAAACAAACAAGAAAAAAAGAGTATGCCTCTAATGATAAAAATTCCAAAGCAAATCTTTATCAAGTTAGAAAAGGAGATACATTATTAAAAATAGCTAAAAAATTCCCTGGCGTGTCAATTGCCGACATTCAAAAATGGAACAATATCAAGGGAGAAAGTATAAAACCCGGAATGAAATTAAAAATAAACGGATAATATAAAAATCTTCTATAAATTTGGGCTTTATTTCTTACTATGAATAAAGCCCTTTTTTTATTTCTTGTACTCACTATAATAGTTTCTTGTAAATCTAAAAAAGAGAAGCCTATTATTGAAACCTATGGGAAAACCAATGAGGTATCAGTAATAATTGATGATCAACTTTGGAATGGAGAAGTAGGCGATAGTATTCGAAACAAATTTGCCTCCCCAGTTTTAGGACTACCCCAAGAGGAGCCTATATTTTCATTAAATCAATACCCAGTTAAATTACTTGAGGGCTATATGTCCAACAGTAGAAATATAATTGTTGTAAAAAAAGAAGCAAAAAGTCAATTTAGAATTGAAAAAAATGAATACGCTAATCCACAAATTGTAGTGCATATTTCTGGAGAAACCGTTCAACAAATATTAGATACAATTCAAAAGAATGATGTACAAATAATAAATAAAATTAAAGATTCAGAGATTAAAGTTTTTCAAGAAAAAATCAAACACGATTCTCTTTTTGATACCAAAGACATCACCGATAAATTCAATATTAAATTAAATATTCCGGTCAAATACAAAAGGGTAATGCATGGCAAAAAATTCATTTGGCTCAAGAAAGAAATAACTAGTGGAAATTTAAGTTTAGTTTTTTATCAAATTCCTCTAACCAGCGTAAAAGACAACAGCAACTCAATCAAAAGGATAACCCATATTCGAGATTCTATCGGAAGAATCTATATTCATGGAGCAGTTCCAAGAACTAGAATGATAACAGAACCGGCATTTGCTCCCTATTTATCAAAAACAAGTATTTTTAATCGAGAAACTTTAGAAACCAAAGGAAATTGGGAATTGCTAAACGATTTTATGGGAGGACCATTCATTAATTACACCATTTTCGATAGAGTAAACAATAGAATCTTGGTTATTGAAGGATTTTGTTATGCCCCTTCCAAACAGAAAAGAGAATTAATGTTCGAATTGGAAGCCATTATTAAATCGGTTCAATTTTTAAAAAAGAAGCAAAATGGCAAAAAACATAGAATGGCAAATAAAGCGATTTAACACACTATCTCTACAAGAACTATATTCTTTATTGAGTCTACGCTCACACGTCTTTATAGTGGAGCAAAATTGCGTTTATCAAGACATTGACAGTAAAGATGAAAAGGCTTTGCACTTATTGGGTAAATTTGAAGGACAAATTGTTGCTTATGCCAGATTATTCAATGCAGGGGATTATTTTGAAAATGCTTCTATTGGAAGGGTGGTAATTCATCCAGAATATCGTGACAAAAAATGGGGGCACCAATTGATGCAACAAGCTATTGCGGGCATTGAAAGCTATTTCAACACAAAGCAGATTACAATTTCTGCCCAATTGTATTTAAAGAAATTTTATGAAACCCATGATTTCGTTCAAACAAGTGAAATGTATCTTGAAGATGATATTCCACACATAGAAATGAAAAGAGGGAATTAAATTTTTGTAATAACCAATTCAACTCGACGGTCATATTCAGGTTCTTTTCCAAGCGGTACTGTGTTTCCATACCCCTTAAAAGTCATTCTATTTTTAGGAACCCGTCTAAAAACTAAATATTTGTAGACAGATTGTGCACGATTTATCGACAATTGACGTTTTTTGGTGTCTTTATCAATGGCTTCTCTTTGATTGGGTGGCGTGCAACAAACATGTCCTTGAATTTCAAATTCTAAATTCTTATAGCGCAAACACAAAAGCGCCACCTTATCTAATTCTGTTTTAGATTTTGTTGTAAGATGACTACTTCCTTTTTCAAATAAAATATTTTCTAAATAAATGTGATCGCCAACAACATGATCTTTTTGAATCATATTATAAAACCCTGGTAACACCAATTTAGGAAGCTCTCTTAAATTTAAAACAACATCCACTCGGCGATTTTTGGAGCGTTTTTCAGGAAGATTCGCCACAATATCATCATCAATCAATACGCGACCTTTTCCTTCAATAGTAACGATTATTTTGCTTTTAATACCGCTTTGAGTTAGCTTTGTTTGAATTGTACTAGCTCTATTGGTTGACAATTTAAAGTTATAGGCATCTTTTCCGATATCATCTGTATAGCCAAAAATTTGAATAGATTCTATTCGAGTAGAATCGGTGTTTTTTATAAAATCTATTACCTCTTTGGATTGTTTTTCGTCT
Organism: uncultured Bacteroidota bacterium; assembly: GCA_903879645.1. Lineage (GTDB taxonomy): Bacteria > Bacteroidota > Bacteroidia > Flavobacteriales > Flavobacteriaceae > Flavobacterium. The sequence continues at coordinate 2,343 of CAIRMK010000343.1, read as the reverse complement.
AATGAAAATTTGTCAAATTCAAAGTAAACCGATTTTACTGATTCTTCTTGAGCATGAACAAAACCAAAGAGAAGAAGCGGTAGAAATTTTAAAAATCGAAACATTATTGTAATATTTTTTTGTATTCTGAAGGGTTAGACAATAGCGCATTGGCTTTTGCAATTTCTGGATTATTCTTAATGTAATATTGGTACAATCCTTCTTTGTATTGATAACGCTTAATGATTTCGTCCAATAACAACTTTTTAATCTCTTTTTGATTTTTATCTAAAAGTGACTCCTCACTTTTTTGAATAGTAGCCATCAATTGTTGATATTGAACTGATATAGTTTCGTCAATTTGTTCCTTTTTAGCTTTTTCAAGTGTATTTTTCAAGGCCAATTCTGTTTCGGTATCAAAGCTGATTTTTTCTTTTTTCAAGAATGCTTTGAAGTCACTATAATCAGCATCCGAAATGGTTGGAATTTTATCTCCAAGATTTGGGTTTTTGTAATAATAGTAAGTAGCATAATTAAAAATACCATCATTTTTTTGAAGTACTTCCGCTATAGTGCTTAATTTAGAATCTGCCAATTCAATATCGGGTTGAATGCCACCACCGTCATACACTGTTCTTCCTTTTTTGGTTTTGAAAGCATTGTATTTTGAAGCATCGGTCCTAACAGCTTTTCCTTCTTTGTCTTTATGCCAATAATCTAAGGCTTGAATACATCTTCCGGCAGGAGTATAATAGCGTGAAATGGTTACTTTTACTTGTGTTCCATAAGTCATGTCAATAGGACGCTGTACTAATCCTTTTCCAAAACTTCTACATCCCACTATAACAGCTCGGTCTAAATCTTGTAACGCTCCTGAAACAATTTCAGAAGCAGAAGCACTTTTTCCGTCAACAATAATGGCTAAAGGAATGTCTAAATCAACAGGCTCATTGGCCGTTTTGTAAGTAGCGTTATATTTAGAATTTTTAGATTTTGTGGTAACAATAGTTTCTCCTTTGGGAACAAAAAGATTACACACATTAACAGCTTCGTTCAACAATCCTCCTGGGTTTCCTCTTAAATCTAAAATTATTCTCTCAGCACCATCCGATTTTAGTTTTTCCAAAGCGGCTTTGGTTTCTTGGGTAGTTTTTCTGTTGAATGCAGATAGCACGATATACCCTGTTTTGGCATCAATTTTAGAAAAGAATGGAACAGCTTTAACTTCTACTTCATCTAATATGATTTGGGAGGAAAGCGTTTTTCCTTGACGAATATATTTAATATCAACCTTGGTGTTTTTGGCGCCTTTTAAAAGCTGAGAGGCATCCTCTTTAAAATCAGTAAGTTTGACATCGCCTATTTGAATGATGGCATCACCCGCTTTCAAACCCGCTTTATCAGCAGGAAAGCCTTTATACGGTTCTTTAATGATGAGTTGATCTTCTTTACGTGTCACTAATGCACCAATACCCGTATATTCCCCGGTATTGTTTATTTTAAATTTCACAACATCTTGTTCATTAAAATAGTTAGTATAAGGGTCTAAATCAGCCAGCATGCTTTTAATGGCTTTATCCATTAATTCCGCCGGATTGATCTCATCAACATAATTTTGATTGACGGTTTTGAACAATGTCGTAAAGATTTCTATTTGTTTTGCAATTTCAAAAAAATCATCTTTGAAACTTGCCGTAACAAATAGCAAACCAGAAGCCAAAAGGGCTATAACATATCTTTTTTTAATGAATAGAATCATGGTTTTATCTTTTCTTGAATTTTAATCGACGAATTTAACAAACAAAATTTAATATACTACATAAACGTCAAAAAATTGATTTATATATCTTAGAATCACATTTTAAGTAGTAGGTGTAACATCATCGTTTTTAGCAATAATCCATTTTTCAAACAATTGCATCGTTTTTTCGTTAATCTCTTGATAGGTCAACCGATCTTTAGTTTGGTAAAAAAACATGATGGCATAAGGCTGATCTAAATTATCGTGAATTAGTTTTTTATTTAGCCGATAACACTCTCTTAAAACACGTTTAAAATAATTTCTATCGACCGCTTTTTTAAAATGTTTTTTGGAAACAGAAACACCAAATTTTAATGGCTCATCTGAATCAGAAAGAGGAACATAAACCAACCGTAGAGGATATTTAGAAACCGATTTTCCTTCAGAAAAAAGTAAGTCAATAATCTTACTGCTTTTTAGTTTCTCGTTTTTTGGATAAGTAAAATCCATAATTAAGTCTTAATTATAGATGTTGTAAACAAACTTTACTTCCGAATAATTGATGTACATCTGCATTCTGTTGGCTTCATCTTTTCGGGTAATCACGAGTATCTTACATTTAG
>CAIRMK010000342.1 GCA_903879645.1 uncultured Bacteroidota bacterium | reverse complement strand
TGGCATCTTGAAAAACATCTTCCAGTTCATAATCACTAATTTTCCCACTAGTCATTTTTCTCATAAACCCCAAACAATTAGTTTTACATCGTTTATAAACGATACGTAAATAATCGGAATTCTCTTTTATTTTAACTAACAACTCCTGGTCAGTAAGATTTGAAAAATTGTTTTTGTCTGCCATGGTAACCTCTATATTTGTATATAAAATCTTAAAGGCAGCAATTTAAGATTTTTTTGTCACTTTAAAAATGTTAGAACAAATCAATCTCTTTTTTGCTAAAGAGATTGATTCATTTTTCATTGAATTATCTACTGATATAACTTTTATTCCCGTTACTATTGTAGTAATATTGACCACCTCTTGGACCAGTATATACTGTAGTTGGCGTTGAATAAGTTGGTGTTGAATAATAGGTCGGCGCACTATAAGTTGAAGGTGCAACATAGTAATTATCCGCTGGTTTAGTTCCATAAGTTCCAGTGTATGGATTTACATTTCCAACGGTACTGTAATTGTCATTTCGGGTAGTGTTTGGAGTAGTTCGGTAATAACCTTGAACATAAGTTCCATTACTGTTAGTGTAACCCGAAACATAAGTTGAAGTTTGAGCAAAAGAATTAGCTGCTGCAATTAAAAACGCGATAAAGAAGAATAATTTTTTCATGATAATAAATTTTAAATTGTTAATAATTAATTGTTTTATACTTGTTAATAGTGAAATTGTAAAAAGGTAACCCTTGATTTTTTATTTTTTTTAAAATTAGAAACGACTTGGGGAAATAATTTGTGAAGGAGTAAGATTTTGAAACCCATTAGTGGTTCCATAAACATTATATCCGCCATTACTAGTTGGAGTAACAACTTGAGAAGGAGTTAGATTTTGGAATCCATTTGTAGTTCCATACACATTATAACCTCCATTATTAGTCGGAGTAACAACTTGAGATGGAGTTAAATTTTGGAAACCATTAGTAGTTCCATAAACCGAATATCCACCATTATTAGTTGGAGTCACAACTTGTGAAGGAGTAAGATTTTGATACCCGTTAGTAGTTCCGTAAACATTGTAACTCGATTGAGCATTTACACTAAAACATAGAGCAAATAAAGCGATAGTAAGTAATTTTTTCATGATAAGTAATTTTTAAATTGTGAATGATTAATTTGTTTTTATACTAGTTAATATTCAAAAAGTAAAAAGGTAACCCATAGAAATGAAAAAAAATTGAAATTATTTCTTTAAAAATTAATTCTGTAATTTTGACTATTCAAAATGCACTTTATTATTAACTTTTGTTTAGTGAAGTGTATTTCTAATTTTTCAAATCTTATGAATAATAAATACGAGTTTTATATAGATGAGAGTTGTCATTTGGAAAAGGATAATATTCCAGTTATGTGCATTGGATATATTAAAGTAGTAATGACTGATTATGTTGCATTACAAAAAGAATTTGAACAAATTTTAAGAAAGCATAATCAAAATTCAGAATTAAAATGGAATAAATTTTCTAATGCAAGAACAGCATTGTATAAAGAATTAGTAGATTATTTTTTTAGAAGTTCACTTCAATTTCGTTGCGTATTAGTTAAACATAAAGAACGTCTTAATCACAAAGATTATAATCAAGGATCTCAAGACAATTTCTACTATAAAATGACCTATTCCTTATTACATCCAAATAATAGTATTGGAGAAGAATATAGAGTATTTATTGATGTAAAAGACACTCGAGGAAGAGAAAAATTAAAAAAGATAAAAGAAGTTTTTCATAATGAATATGTTGGCAATAGTCCATTTAAACATTTTCAGCACCTACATTCTCACGATAATCTTTTTTTTCAATTAGCTGATTTTTTCATTGGTGCCATAACATATAAAACTCGAGTAGTCTTAAAAAACATTGAAAAACCATCACCTCAAAAAATAGAATTCATTAATTATTTAGAATATAATTCAGGTTTTAATTTAGATGAAGGTACAGAACCATGGGAAACCAAGTTCAATATATATGATTACCAACCTAAAATAAAGCTATAATGGATTTATTTGACTTGGATGATCATATACCTAATTTAGGAATTGATCCATCAACTGAACATTTAGAGGAACTATATCAATTATTCAAATCTGATTTTATTGATAATGTTTTTTATTTTGATGGTAGTAAAGTAATTATTGATATTAGAAATTCTAAAGAGGATGGATTTGAAAATTATCCGCATACTTTTGTAAAAATTATTACTCGAGGAAATAAAGGAAAAAGAGCTTTTGACAAAAAAAGAGCTAATAAAATTCATTGGATTAGACCAATACTTGAAAATAGAAATACTGACGATATTACTTGTTTTCAATATTTGGAACCAGACGGAAAAATCAGAGACTATTTTTGGTTCAAAGAGGGATATTTTTTAGTTGTTATGGAAAAAATAATGCCCGATTATGTGATTGTTTCTTGTTTTCATATTGATGACGAAAGAAACCAAAAATATTATGAGGATAAATATTCAAAAAGGATTAAATAAAAAATGCCACAACTAAGGTGTTGTGGCCGACCAGGTCCTTTTCCCTAGGGAAATGACTTTGCAAATATACAACTCTTGTACCAATAAACAAATTTTCTATCAAAAATCGTATTTTCATTTATAAATACTCATGTTCAATAAGTGTACCAAGGATAGAAATAAAGCAATAAAATTCATTATCTCATTCAGCTGCACAAAATCCTCGTTTAGTCCAAGTATTCCTAAACTCACATCTATGTTTGCTTCATTTCACTAATTTCATTTATAACAAAAATTGATTTTCATTCAGTGGTAAAAGGAAGTTTTACAATTCAGATGCCACTCCTTTGCC
>CAIRMK010000341.1 GCA_903879645.1 uncultured Bacteroidota bacterium | reverse complement strand
TGAAGTAGAAGATTTCATTTGCAACACTTGTCGTTTTGATAAAAAAGATGTTGCTGATTGGATCATCGAAGGACCAAGAAAATTCGAGAAAGATTCTGTTATCAATCAAAATAAAAAATACAATACAACTGAAAAAGTTGTAATTGATACTGAAAAAGGAATTCTTCAAGGTAGAGATATCGACAGAAAGAAAATCAGTATGGCTGAAATCGATTACAACGAAAAAATTGACGGTACTAATATAGAAAGCAAATAATGGAAAGTGCATTTATTATAGAAAAAAGTGTTTTCATTGTAGTTATTTTTGCATTTACAATGGTAATGGCAATGTATTCTACTTGGGCAGAACGTAAAGTAGCTGCTTTTCTTCAAGACAGAGTTGGACCAAATCGTGCTGGTTGGGGTGGTTTACTACAACCTCTTGCCGATGGTGCTAAATTATTTGCAAAAGAAGAATTTGAACCCGATACAAAAAACAGATTTTTATTCTTTGTTGGACCAGCAATTGCAATGAGTACGGCTTTAATGACAAGTGCAGTTATTCCTTGGGGCGACAAGTTACATATTTTTGGAAGAGACGTAATTCTTCAAGCAACTGATATTGATGTTTCATTATTGTACATTTTTGGAGTAGTTTCAATTGGAGTTTACGGAATCATGATTGGTGGCTGGGCATCGAACAACAAGTTCTCATTAATGGGAGCGGTTCGTGCAGCTTCACAAATGGTTTCTTATGAAGTTGCGATGGGATTATCCATTATTGCCTTATTGATGATGACAGGAACGTTAAGCTTAAAAGAAATTACAATGCAGCAACCAGGTATGCATTGGAATGTTTTTTATCAACCATTGTCATTCTTAATTTTCTTGATTTGTGCTTTTGCCGAAACTAACAGAACTCCTTTCGATTTAGCGGAATGTGAATCCGAATTGATTGGGGGTTATCACACAGAGTACTCCTCAATGAAAATGGGATTCTATTTGTTTGCAGAGTACGCTAACATGTTTATTTCGTCAACAATTATTTCAGTTTTATTCTTTGGTGGTTATAACTATCCCGGAATGGCTTGGGCAGTAGAAAATTGGGGTGTTAATATTGCTAATATTATCGGAGTTGGTGCTTTGTTTGCAAAACTTTGTTTCTTCATTTTCTTCTTTATGTGGATTAGATGGACGATACCAAGATTTAGATACGATCAATTGATGAATTTAGGTTGGAAAATATTAATCCCGCTATCAATCGTCAATATTATTATAACAGGAATTTGCATTTTAGCTTTTAAATAAGAATTATGTCATCAATACAAAGTATATCATTATCAGGCAGAAAAAAACAAGTTTCCAATAAGGAAATGACATTTTTGGAACGATTATACCTGATTGCCATTGTAAAAGGTTTGTGGATTACCATCAAACACTTTTTTAGAAAAAAAGCAACTATTCATTATCCTGAACAAGTTCGTCCATTCAGTCCTGTTTACCGTGGTCAACACATGTTGAAACGCGATGAACAAGGACGTGAAAACTGTACTGCTTGTGGTTTATGCGCTCTTTCTTGCCCAGCTGAAGCTATTACTATGAAAGCAGCAGAACGCAAACCGGGAGAAGAACACCTATATCGTGAAGAAAAATATGCTGAAATATATGAAATCAATATGTTACGTTGTATATTTTGCGGATTGTGTGAAGAAGCTTGTCCAAAAGACGCTATTTACTTGACTATTTCAAAAGAATTAGTTCCGGCACAATATCACCGTGAAGATTTTATTTTCGGAAAAGATAAATTAGTAATGCCGCTTGAAATGGCTATGGCAAATACTAAAAAATTGAATTAATTATGTCAACAATACTTATCATATTCTACTTCTTATCAGCAATAACATTGTCAACTGCTTTTTTGACTATTTATAGTAGAAATCCTATTCATAGTGCCATTTATTTAGTATTATGTTTCTTCTCCATTGCTGGTCATTATTTACTTTTTAATGCACAATTTTTAGCTCTTGTCCATATCATTGTTTATGCTGGAGCTATAATGGTTTTATTCTTATTTACCATCATGTTGATGAATTTGAATAATGAAGATGAAGTTCATAAACCCCGTATAACAAGACTTGGTGCTATTACGGTTTTTGTTTTACTTAGTAGTGCTTTAGTATTGATATTTATGTATTCTAAACCTTTCGTTGGTGAATATCCAACAACGGGTGAAGATTTTCAATCCATAAAAAAATTAGGAACTGTATTATTGGATGATAAGGATGGTTTTATGGTTCCGTTTGAATTTGCTTCTGTGTTACTATTAGTAGCAATGATAGGAGCCGTATTATTGTCTAAAAAAGAAAAACCAGGAAAATAACATGAACAATATTTTAAATCAAATTGGTATAGAAAATTACATTTTCCTTTCCGTACTACTTTTTTGTATCGGAGTCTTCGGAGTCTTGTATAGAAGAAACGCTATCATTGTCTTCATGTCAATTGAAATTATGTTGAATGCTGTAAATTTATTGTTTGTAGCTTTTTCAACCTATTGGCAAGATCCTAAAGGAGAAGTATTTGTATTCTTTTCTATGGCTGTTGCCGCTGCTGAAGTAGCAGTAGGATTAGCTATTCTGGTTTCAATTTTCCGAAATATTGGTTCGGTAGACATCTCAAATTTAAAAAACTTAAAAGGATAATCCCTAATGGACAATAGTTTAGTTTTACTCTTAGTATTAACCCCATTTGTTGGGTTCTTATTTAATGTTTTCTTCGGAAAAAAAGCAGGAAAAACCATTTCGGGAGCAATTGGTACAATAGCAGTAGCAATTTCTTTTGTGATGAGTGTGTACTTTTTCTCGCAATTAAACACTACAGCCAAACCAATTACAGTTAACCTATTTGATTGGATTCAAATCGGGAAACTCAAAGTTGATTTCGGAATTTTATTAGACCAATTATCATTATTATGGCTATTCTTCGTAACAGGAATTGGTTCATTAATCCACTTATATTCGATTAGCTATATGCACGAAGATGAAAATATGCACAAGTTCTTTGCTTATTTGAATCTCTTCATTTTCTTTATGATTACCTTGGTAGTTGGCAGTAACTTATTAGTAATGTTTATTGGATGGGAAGGCGTTGGGCTTTGCTCCTACTTACTTATAGGATTTTGGCATAAAAATCAAGACTATAATGATGCAGCAAAAAAAGCTTTCATCATGAACCGTATTGGTGATTTAGGTTTTTTAATCGGAATATTTATTTTGGCAAGTTTATTTTCAACATTGAATTTTGTTGAAATGAAACAAGCTTTATCCGCTGGAAATACAAATACTGCTCTATTAGGTGTAGCAGCCTTATGTCTATTCATTGGAGCAACAGGTAAATCCGCACAACTACCATTATACACTTGGTTGCCTGACGCTATGGCTGGGCCAACACCAGTTTCTGCATTAATACACGCAGCAACAATGGTAACCGCAGGTATATTTATGATTACAAGAATGAACTTCTTATTCGATCTAACGCCAGAAGTTCAAAACATCATCGCTATTGTGGGAGCCATTACAGCTTTAGTAGCAGCATCAATTGGATTACTTCAAAACGACATCAAAAAAGTATTAGCCTATTCAACTGTTTCACAATTAGGATTAATGTTTTTAGCATTAGGTCTTGGCGCTTATAATGTTGCCGTTTTCCATGTAATCACTCATGCTTTCTTTAAAGCTTGTTTATTCTTAGGTTCAGGATCAGTAATCCACGCGTTACATGGCGAACAAGATATGCGTAAAATGGGTGGTTTACGAAAAGCAATGCCAATCACATATGCCACCATGTTAATTTCGACATTAGCAATAGCAGGTATTTTCCCATTCGCAGGTTTTTGGTCTAAAGATGAAATTTTGATGACTGCTTTTGAACACAATAAAGCATTATGGATTATTGGTTCAATTGCCTCAATCATGACCGCTTTCTATATGTTCAGACTTATGTATTTGACTTTCTTCAGAGATTTTAGAGGAACGGAAGAACAAAAACATCATTTACATGAAAGTCCTAGTTTGATTACATTACCATTAATTATTTTAGCAGCCCTAGCTACCGTAGGTGGATTAATTAATTTACCAGGAAGCAATTGGTTAAACCATTTCTTAGAACCAATTTTAACAGGTAAACATTTAGAAACTGCTCTAGGAAGTCAAGAATATATGTTAATGGGTATTGCTTTAGCCGGCGCAATTATTGGAATAGTTTGGGCCTATTCTAAATACATCAAACAAGGATTTGTACCAAAACAAGATTCAGAAATAACTGGTTTTTCTAAAACTATTTACAATAAATATTATGTTGATGAAGTCTATACTTCATTAATTGTAAAACCAATAAATGCACTTTCAAATTTCTTTAGAACTACTTTAGAACCTGCTCTAGGCAATGTCGTTTACGGATTTGGAACAGTTGCAAACGGAATTGGAAATCAAGGTAAAAAATTACAAACAGGAAGTATTGGTTTATACCTTTTTGCATTTGTAATTGGAGTATTAGCAATAATTAGTTATTTATTTTTAGCTCAATAAATTTAAGAAAATGAACGTATCCCTTATATTATTTATACTTTTAATAGGTGCTTTAGCAACCTTCCTTTCTGGAAATAAATCTGCTTCTAAAGTGGCTTTGTTTTTTAGTTTGGCAGCTTTGGGTTGTACCTCTGTATTAGTAAATCATTATTTAAATGGAGCTAATATTAGCCTAAACAATCCTTGGATATTACAACCTAATGTGTCGTTTGCATTAAATGCTGATGGCTTAGCTTTAGCTTTAGTTTTATTGACAGTTTCTTTAACTCCAATTATCATCTTTTCTGGGTTTGGAAATAAATTTGAAAACTCAAAAAACTTCTACGCATTAGTTTTGTTTATGGCATTTGCAATGACTGGAACTTTCTTAGCGTCTGATGGTTTGTTATATTATATTTTCTGGGAATTATCATTAATTCCAATCTATTTTATTGCATTAGTTTGGGGTCATGGCGATGCAGAAGAACGCAAAAAAGCGGTTGTTAAATTCTTTATTTATACACTAGCGGGTTCGTTATTCATGTTAGTGGCTTTTGCTTACTTATATTCAAAAGCAGGCAGCTTCTTAGTATCAGATTTAACCAAATTAAATCTAACTGCGACAGAACAAACATGGATTTTCTTTGCCTTCTTCTTCGCTTATGCTATTAAAATTCCAATTATACCATTTCATACTTGGCAAGCAAAAGTGTATCAAAAAGCACCAACAATTGGAACAATGCTTTTATCAGGTATCATGTTGAAAATGGGATTGTATAGCGTTATCCGTTGGCAATTACCAATTGCTCCATTAGCAGCAAAAACCTATATGCCAATATTAATCGGATTGAGCATTGCAGGAGTAATCTATGGTTCGATTGTCGCTCTTCGTCAAAAAGATTTAAAGAAATTATTAGCCTATTCATCATTAGCTCACGTTGGTTTAATTGCCGCTGGTTGTTATACAGTAACCGCTGCTGGTTTAAGTGGTGCCGTTTCACAAATGATTGCTCACGGATTTGTAATTGTTGGATTGTTCTTTGCAGCTGAAGTTATTTTCAGAAGATTTGGAACCTACAAAATTGATGAGATGGGTGGTATTCGCTCACAGGCAACAAAATTCACATCCATGTTCATGATTTTGGTTTTAGCATCAGTAGCGTTGCCAGGTACGTTCAACTTCATTGGAGAATTCACCGTTTTATATAGTTTAAGTCAAGTTAACATTTGGTTTGCAGTTCTTGGTGGAACAACAATTATTTTAGGAGCCTATTATATGTTGAAAATGTTCCAAAACGTAATGCTAGGAGAAACGAATGCTAAAGTTTTTGCCGATGTTACTACCAACGAAACCATTGTTTTTGTAATTATAATTGCCTTTTTAATATTCTACGGATTGTATCCAAAACCAATTGTAGATCTAGTAAATCCAAGCATTGTTGAAATTTTAAAACAAATTAATAGATAAATAATTTTGGAATTGATTTTTTAATCCTAAATCAACAAATCCTAAATCCTAAATAATAATGATTACACTAATAGCGATAACAGCACTAGGCGTTTTTTGTTTAATTGCCGAAATTTTTAACTTAAGAAAAGCTCTTGTTCCTGTAACGGTTTTGGGTTTACTAGGAGTGCTAGGCTCAACATTACATTTATATTCTTTTGGTGAATTGAGCAGCAATTATGACAATATGATTGTGGCTGATAAATTTGCAACCGCATTTTCATCATTATTCATTCTACTAACCATATTCCTCGTTATAATGAGTCATGATGTATACAAAGAGCATCAGACAAAAATATCAGATTTTATTGCTATCAAAGTATTTCTTTTAGCAGGAGCCATAGCAATGGTTTCGTTTACAAATCTATCCATGTTCTTTTTAGGAATTGAAACGCTTTCTATCTCATTATATGTTTTAGCCGGAAGTAGTCGTTTAAGCATTAAAAGTAATGAAGCGGGAATGAAATATTTCTTATTAGGTTCATTTGCATCTGGTATTATATTATTCGGAATTTGCTTGATCTACGGAGCAATAGGGAGCTTTGACATCGCAGAAATTTCTAACAGATCTCTTTCTGCTGAACTACCAATTTGGTTTCCAATTGGAGTGGTATTGGTAGTAATTGGAATGTTTTTCAAAATTGCTGCTGTCCCTTTTCATTTTTGGGCTCCCGATGTGTATGAAGGGGCTCCATCATTAGTAACAGCCACCATGAGCACACTTGCTAAAGTAGTTGCTTTTGCTACGTTGTACAAATTAGTGGTAGCACTAAACTTAAATCTATCTTTTGATAATCAAGATTTACTAACATCATTCCAACTAATAGTCATTATTATTTCAATTGCTTCAATGACCGTTGGAAATATAATGGCATTACGCCAAAATAATGTGAAACGTATGTTAGCCTTTTCAGGGATTTCACATGCGGGATTCATGTTAATGGCTTTGTTAGGAATGGCAGATTCCTCTACTTCTATCTTATACTATGCAACAGCTTATGCATTAGCAGGAATGGCAGCTTTTAGCGTAATCATCTACATTACAAAAGACAAAGACAACGAAGACATTATCAACTTTAACGGTTTAGGAAAAACAAACCCAATATTAGCAGCAGTATTAACAGCCGCGCTTTTATCAATGGCTGGTATTCCAATATTTGCAGGGTTTTTGGCTAAGTTCATGTTGTTCACTCAAGCCATCAAAGCTGGATTTTTAGTTGTGGTTATTGCCGGTGTTGTAAACTCCATAATAAGTGTTGGCTATTACTTTAAATTGATTTTGGCAATGTACACCAAAGAACCAACGGAAGAAAAAAGACCAACGCCAATCGTTTATTATATTGTGGGAATAACCTCAATTATAATCAACCTCATCATCGGATTATATCCTTCATTAGTTACCAATTTGTTGCGATAAAAAAATAAAATACTTTATATACGAAACCATCAAAAGAAATTTTGGTGGTTTTTTATTTATCAACAACGGCCAATTTTAACAATCGTAACATCGACAAATTTGTAACTTTACAAGATGTATGCTTTAGTCGATTGTAATAATTTCTATGCTTCCTGCGAACGTGTTTTCCAACCTCATTTGAATGGAAAACCAATTGTTATTTTGTCTAATAATGACGGCTGTATCATATCTAGAAGTGATGAAGTTAAAGCATTGGGCATTCCGATGGGTGGACCAGAATTTAAAGTACGTGAAGAACTAAAACAGAAAAAGGTTCATGTTTTTTCTTCGAACTATGCTTTGTATGGTGATTTAAGTAATCGGGTGATGAAAATATTGGAAGGCTTTACACCAAATATAGAAGTCTATAGCATTGACGAAGCCTTTCTCCATTTTGATGGCATGAAGATATCAGATTATCAAGAATATGGCATTCAGATGAAAAGTCGCATACAAAAATGGCTTAGTATTCCAGTATCTGTAGGCTTTGCCGAAACAAAGGCATTGTCAAAAGTAGCCAACAAAATTGCTAGAAAATTCCCTGAAAGAACAAAAAGTTCATATGTTATCGATACCGATGAAAAACGAATCAAAGCACTGAAATGGACCAAAATAGGAGACGTTTGGGGCATCGGATATCGATTGACCAAAAAGATGCAGGCAAAAAATATCTTAACCGCTTACGATTTCACTCTACCACACAATGAACAATTTATTAAAAAAGAAATGGGAGTTGTGGGCATTCGATTGCGAATGGAATTACAAGGCGAATCCGTGTTGGAAATGGAAGAACCAAAAGACAAAAGAAACATTGCCATCACTCGAAGTTTTAACGGAAACATCACCACATTCAGCGAAATGAAAGAACGTGTTTCTACTTTTGCTACAGTATGTGCCGAAAAACTACGCAAACAAAATTCCTGCTGCTACGGCGTCATTTTATACCTCCGAAAAGATAAATATAAAGTCGAGACGCAACGTTACAATTTTTACAAAATGGAAACCTTGCCCTATGCCAGCAACTCGAGTATCACATTAAGTAGCCTTGCCGTAAAAATGCTCAAAGAAATTTTTGAAGAAGGCAAAATTTATAAAAAAGCAGGCGTTATCGTAACCCAAATTATTCCGCAAGACCAAAAACAATTCCATTTGTTTGAAGAAGAAAATCCAAAACACCAGAAAATAATGAAAGTCATGGATGATTTTCACAAGAAAACAGGCGAACGGAAAATAAGATTAGGAAACCAAGACTTACAACGCACTTGGAAAATGAAACAAGACCATTTATCACCTAAATATACCACAGACATCAAAGACATCTTTACAGTAAAATGCAATTAAAAAATAAAATAACATTCTTCCTTCCTGATTTTGAAAACAACTTCGAACTCTCGTTTATTTCAAGTGGCATAAAAGCCGGATTCCCCTCTCCCGCTGCCGATTTTGACGAAAGCAAAATCAGTTTAGACAACGTTCTGGTCAAAAATAGAGAAGCCACCTTTTATGCAAAAGCAGCTGGAACCTCCATGATTGGCGCCGGAATTGACGATGGCGACATCATGGTTATTGACCGAAGTCTTGAGCCAAAAAATAACAATATTGCCGTTTGTTTCATCGATGGCGAATTCACTGTAAAACGAATAAAAGTCGAAAAAGACTGCCTATACCTAATCCCCGAAAACGAGAAATTCAAACCTATAAAAGTTACCGAATCAAACGAATTCCTCATCTGGGGCATCGTCACCTACGTCATCAAATCAGTCTTATAATTATCCCCTTTTAATTGTTTTGATAGCGTGCCCCTACGGGTCAGGCTGTCCGTTCTATCTTTTCTTTTTTTAAAGAAAAAAAAGAAAAGGATGCCACTTCCATCCCTCACGCAGCCCCCTGCTAAATTCAAAATTCTATTTCAAAAATCTATTTCAAAAATCGTTAATCTTCAATCGTTAATCTTCAATCGTTAATCAATAAACAAAATATCCTCCAAACCTATCACGCACAGTCTCCCTCTCCTTTGGGGAGGGCTGGGGTGAGGTAATCCATTCAAGCGAAGCGCCTTTATGTTCTTTGTGAATTTCCTTTGTGTCTTTGTGGTAAAAAATATTTTGTTTTTTTGTTAATTAAAAACTTTCAGTGCTCTTTTTCCAATACAAGCGAAGCGCCTTAACATTCTTTGCTCTTTTCCTTAGCTTCTTTGTGGTAAAAAATATTTTGTGCTCTTTTTGTTTAATAAATAGTATGCATTCCATTCAAGCAAAGCGCCATTGTGTCTTAATAAGAGAAAACTTTGTGCACTTTGCAATTTCACTTTATTCCACGATTTCTATAGGGATTGCGTTTAAAACCTCTGTGTGACTTTGTACTGAACTCTGTGTAACTCTGTGTAACTCTGTGTAACTCTGTGTAACTCTGTG
>CAIRMK010000340.1 GCA_903879645.1 uncultured Bacteroidota bacterium | reverse complement strand
TTTGAGCTGATGCTGATGCAATTCCTGCGAATAACATCATTCCTAAGATTACTTTTTTCATGGTTTTTTTAATTTAAAAATGTTAGTAATTATCGTTTTGCAAAAACCAATCCAAATTGTTTTTAGGATTAATAATTTATATAAATATTAACAATTGGAAATAATACGAAATAGAGCAAAGTGAAGTTATACTTAATAAAAAGAGTTATGAATAGAATATTTTTACTTTTTATCACTAGTTTACTTTCAGATGGCAATAATGCTACTATTGTAAAGAATTATACATCAAAACATAATGAAGCAATAACTTATTGCAAAGCAAAAGGATTTAATGTAGACTATTACTTTCTAATAGATATGAGTATCCATCCGGGCAAGAATAGATTTTTTGTTTATGATTTTAAACAAAAGAAGATTATAGATGAAAATTTAGTAACCCATGGAAGTTGTGATCAATTTGAAGATAATCCACAACAATGGGAAAAGGCAAAGTTTGATTCAAGAAACGATAGTCATTGTTCTATGAAAGGGAAATATAAAATTGGAGAGCGAGCTTATAGTAAATGGGGAATTCATGTTAAATATGTTTTGCATGGATTAGAAAATACAAATGCCAATGCAGAAGAAAGAGTAGTGGTATTACATTCGTGGGAAGCAGTTTCTAAAAAAGAAGTCTATCCAAAAGTGAGTCCATTAAGTTGGGGTTGTCCTGCCGTTTCTAATGAGTTTATGCAACAATTGGATAATAAACTAAAAACAACTAAAAAACCTGTTTTACTTTGGATTATCGACTAATTAATATATTCTGCTAAAAGTTTTAATTTATAAAATAGATTGGAAAATTGTAATGAAATATTAGTATTTTCGACTGTATTAATAGAACCATGGTATTTTTTTTGTATGCGAAGGTCTTCAATTTTTTCATCAATGTTTTTAAACAACCAATCACAATCTTTTCCTTGATATCTAAGATTTCTTTCATCTTTTATATCTTCTTTCTCAATTTTTCCCGCTTTAATAGTATTAAAAGTAAATCTGCTTTTTCGTGCTGATTGTATAGATTCATTTTGTAATAAATCAAGAAGTTTGTCAAAATTGATTTTGTTTGTTTTTTGAGCTGTTTTAAAAGCTTTAATATTCAAACGCAATTCACGAAGCAAAGCATCTTTAGTGGCGCGATTGTTTTTTATAAGTGTACCTAATCCTGATACTATTTCAGGAATATTTTTTAGCGTAGAAATCCAATCTATTGGCATTGAAACTGTTTTTTTAGAATAAGTAATTTACCCAAATGTACTACTTTATTTTTTTGAAGCAAAAAGAAAATCCCACAAGAAGTACTTCTCATGGGATTTTTTAAGAAATCAACCTTTTATTAATTATCTTCTATTTCTACCTCGGCCGTGACCGTGACCTCTTCCTCTACCTTCATAACGAATCATTGGACCACCTCTTCTGTTATGCACCACAAATGTTGAAAAATGTCTTCTTGGAGCATAGATATTATGAGCAACCATTATACGACGCATGGGAACTCTGCGATAATAAGCTCTAAAAGGGGTACAATTTCCATAAAAAACAGAAAAACGATACGGTCTCCATGGTCTCCACCATCTTGGGTACAAACCCCAATGCCAAGGAGAATGCCATGCAATATAAGTAGGTGCATATAAAAATCGGACACTAGGCCAAAACCAAACATTTACTACCAATTGTGTAGTTATTATTTCTGGAACGTTTGGTCCGCCTTTTCCTCCTGAATAGGCGTCAATATTATCGGATGGCTCTACAAAAGTATTTTGAGCATATAAGTCTTGGTCTCCTTCTATCTGCAGCGTTGCACTTTCATCTCCATTTTTTTCAATGCCGATAGTAGCAATATCTTGTTTTTCATTATCATTGATATAAGTACTCAATACAATGACATGATTATTGCCTTCTTGAATATCATCTACCATAATATAATCAATATCACCATCATTGTTTAAATCGAGATTGTTTACACTATTATTTTCTTTATTCAGCATTTTTTCAAATTCTTTCAAAGAAGCAGCTTTTTTAAATAAAGATAATGCCCCTTCAAGGCTAAAATTATCGCCAGTATTTTGTGGTCGATCATCATCTTGAGCATAGCTAACCGAAAATCCAATAACAATTAGCAAAAAAGCAATAATTTTTTTAGTCATGATTTTATAAGGTTTAAAATTAATAATTCATTTCATATTCAACAGATTATTATATCAGACCTCACAATTTTAAAATGGTTTAAAAGAGCAATTCATAATTATTTGTTATTTTTTTTTGTGATTTAAGTGTTAATTATTTTCGTTTATGTTTTTTATTAAAATAAAATTTATTAGATTTGTGAAAGAATTTTAACCAATTTATTAATTAAATCAAATTAAACCAAGATGAAAAAAGTTATTTCAATGATGGCAATTGCAGCTTTCTTAGTTGCTGGAACAGTAAATGCTCAACAAAAACCAGAAGCTAAAAAAGCGGATGCTAAAACTGAGAAAAAAGCTGAGCCTAAAAAAGCAGACAAAAAAGCTGAGCCTAAAAAAGCAGATGCAAAAGATGCTAAAAAAGCAGAAGCTAAAAAATAATAAGAAATCTATTTCTTATTTAAAACGCCCAAGTAATTGGGCGTTTTTTTTATTTAATAATAGAGGATAGGTGTTACAAAATGTTTTTCAATCACTATATTTTCCCAACCACATTTTCAACCAACTTTATATTTTTCCAGTTAATCTGAATCCAAGTGACTACTTCTTCTTGAGTGTTTATGGAGTTAGGCAGCTTTTCTCTGATGATGCGTTCTATTCTAGTGCAGCTTTCTATTCTAGTTAAATCCCATAGAGGAATTATTTTATTGATAATAAATAGTACTTCTTCACCTTCTCTCCAATTGAATCGGGTGTCGTCAAGTTTGCCCGATATTTTTGGGTCGTTTGCTTTTTTTGGTGTCCAAGTGTAATCGTTGTAATAAAGGTTTTCTTTTGTGAAGTTAATCATGGTGTGTAAGGGAATTTTAAATGTTAATTGTTTATTTGTTTTTAAATAGAATAGAGATAGATAAACCAATGATTACGCCCATACAAATAGATACTAAGGCAATAGAAAATAACTCAAGAGTGACCAGTTTGGTTGATAACAGTTCTATAATTACGGTAGCAATGATTATGATGCTTATCGCTATAGATAAAGCAATAAGAAAGCGGCAAAACAAATTGTTTTTGTCTACTGATTTATATAATCTTTCTAGTCTTTTGTCTATTGGTTTCATGTTTGTATTGTTTTTTTAAAATTCCTAGAATGCATCATTGCCATATCAACCATAAAATCACCTTTATTGC
>CAIRMK010000339.1 GCA_903879645.1 uncultured Bacteroidota bacterium | reverse complement strand
GTTATACCCCAATTTTTCACTGAAGAAATTTTTAATGATTACAAACATATTCCAATATACCCCTTTATGCATTTAAAAGCATGGGATGATGATTTAATAAAATTTACCTCTCAATATTTAGAGAAAAATGATTCCAAAGATTTTGGAAATTTATTTTATGAAATCATTAAGAAAAATGGTATTTTATAAGAATTAGTTTGTAAAAAATTATAAGAATAAAAAATGATAAAATCAAACATAATAGATAAACCCCGCAAAGCAGGTGCTCCAGATTTACTAGGAGTAGATGATTACATGCACGCATTAATTAAGTTTATAGAAACGTGCAATATGCCAACTACTATAGCTATTCAAGGAGAATGGGGAAGCGGAAAAACGTCTATGCTCAATCAAATTAAGCACAAGCTTTGCGAAAAAGGGGTTGATAAAGTAATTGACAAAGAGCTACCCTATTATGGAATTTGGATCAATACCTGGCAGTATTCTATCATGAAAACCAGAGAAGAAACCCTAATGGCTATTATAGGGGGTTTGACAAATGAAATTTCTAAAATCATAAAAAGAAAACACGAATCACAGTCACAAGCGGTGTTGAGTAAAGTAACTAGTTTATTTGGAAAAATTGCGAAAGCAAGTGCGAAAGCAGCAGTGCATCATATAGGTTTAGAGGGTGAATTTGTAGATACTATTCTAGAGGGTAATGAAGAAACAGTAGATTTATTAAATTTCAAAAATTCTCTACAAGAAGCTATAAATGAATGTCTAGAACTAGATAAAAAACAAGGAAATAACAATAGAGGATTTATTTTCTTTATTGATGATTTAGATAGAATTGACCCGCCAGTTGCTGTAGAGATTTTAGAATTAATCAAGAATATATTTGAAGTTGATAATTGCATTTTTGTTTTAGCTATTGATTACGAAGTAGTAGTTAAGGGATTAATACCCAAATTTGGCCCTTTAACCGATAAAAACGAAAGAGAGTTCCGTTCCTTTTTTGATAAGATAATTCAATTGCCTTTTTCTATGCCCGTTGCCATGTATGATGTAAATCATTTTCTATTGCAGTCGCTAGAAGATATAGGTTACATAGATGCGCAATTTTCAGAAAACGAATCTTTAAAAGATAAGCTTACCGATTTTGCAATGCTGTCGGTTGGGACAAATCCAAGATCGCTAAAAAGATTAATAAATACCTTGTCCTTACTTAGTATTATTGGGAATGTAAAAAACAATAATAGCAAAGAAGTCTATGAATTAGTAGTAAATTTTGGTTTAGTTTGTATGCAAATTGCTTATCCAAAAGTATATCAAATACTGATTGAAGAACCAGATTATAAAGCTTGGAATGAAAAAACGGCCAAGAAATTACGACTACCAGAATTGGTTGAAGCACAAATTATAGCATTAAAAGAAACAACAGAATTTGATGAAGAATGGGAAACTGTTTTGTTTAGAATATGCCAAAACGACCCTTATTTAGCCTCCAGAGCTTTTCAAATATCACTGCTGTTAAATTATTTAAGTGAAATTGTACCTGAAGCTCTTGACTTTGGCGATGAAATTTCAAAGATTTTAGGCTCAAGCTCAGTAACGAGTGTAAATTTAGATTATATCCCAAAAGCATCTAAAAAAGGAGAAAAAACACGTTATGAGGGCTGGTTGGGATTCGAAAAAATGTTGAACCAAAACAAAGCAATCGTTTCATTTATTCCTACTTTTAAAAGTATGCATGATTATTTTGAAAAGGAATATAAAGATTTAATTCAATTTAACTATACACCCAACTTTTTGACTATTGCTTGTAAATCACCTAATTCAAGAAGTCGTACGTTTATTTATATGAGAATAAAGAAAGATTTTGTTGTTTTAGAATATGCAGGAATTGCGCTTCCAATTTATACTGAAAATGATTTTAATGAAGACACAAAAGCCAGTATAAAAAAGAGATTTAACGAAATGTCAATTAAAAAAATCTAATAGATACATGTCCCAATACAAACACAAAATATCAAAATCTCGCTTCGTTTCTGGAGTACAATGTGAAAAAAAACTGTACTTTGATTTGTTCAGAGGGGATTTGAAACCTACTATTTCCGACCAGCAAAAAGCATTATTTGAAACTGGTAATCAAGTGGGAGTATTGGCGCAAGATGCTTTTCCAGAAGGTAAAGATGCCAGTCCAGAAAGTTATTTTGATTTTTCTAAAGCAATAGAAAACACTAAACTTTGGATAAATGAAGGCGTTGAAACAATCTATGAAGCCGCATTTTTTTATGATGAGGTATTGGCAGCTTTAGATATATTGCATCATCAAGATGGGGAACGTTGGGCTATTGAGGTTAAGAGCAGTACTTCGCTAAAAGACTACCATATTACGGATGCTTCATTACAATATTGGGTTATGACAAAGGCTGGTTTTAGACCCGATAAATTTTTCCTAATGCACATTAATACTAAATATGTGCGAAATGGTTATCTTGATTTAGAAAAGTTATTTATTAAGGTCGACATTACCCAACAGGTAATAGCAAACCAAGATATGGTGGAGCAAAGGTTAATTGGTTTTAAGTCATTAGAAAAAACGCTAGAACCCGAAGTAGCGATCGGAAAACATTGTAAATCTCCATTTAC
>CAIRMK010000338.1 GCA_903879645.1 uncultured Bacteroidota bacterium | reverse complement strand
TGCCCTTTGTTTTGCATTAAAGAAGCCATATGTAGTGTTTTTCCACCGGCGCCAGCACAAGTATCTACAACTCTCATCCCAGGTTGAACATCAAGAAATGCAGCAACCAATTGTGATGAAGCATCTTGAACTTCAAATAAACCTTGTTTAAATGCATCTGTTAAAAAAACATTAGCTCTTTCTTTAAGGACTAATGCATCAGGTTGATTAGGTAAAAAATCTGTTTCGATGTTTAAATCCATTAAAATAGAACGTAATTTTTCTTTAGTAGTATTTAAGGTGTTTACTCTAAGAATAACTTGAGCCTGTTTGTTTTGAGCCGCAATTTCTTTAGTCCAAAGTTCTTCGCCAAGTTCATTGACCCCAATTTCATCCATCCAGTCTGGAATAGATTCACGCATTTTTCTAATTTTTGACAATTCATCAAAACGACCTTTAATTTTTCGTTCAGGTGTTCCTTCTAATTGTCTCCAATCAGGTATAGGATAACCACGTAAAACTGCCCAAACGGCAAACATTCTCCATAAATCTTCACGATTGTAGGGTTCTTTTACTTCTGCAATTTCTGCATATAGACGTTTCCAACGAACAATTTCGTATATAGTTTCGGCAACAAATTTTCGGTCAGAACTTCCCCAACGTTTATCTTTCTTCAAGGCTCTTGCTACAACTTTATCAGCATATTCACTTTCGTTGAAAATAGCATTAAGTGAATCGATAGTAGTATAAACTAAATTTCGGTGTAATCTCATGGTGTTAAAAAAAATCAGCCTGCAAAGGTATTGCTTTTTTATATAAACAAAAGGAGTATTCCTAAAAACCTGATGGAATAAGACTATTTAATTATTTTAATGATACTATTTAACTATAAAAAAAGTTATAGGACTTGTCAAAAACGTAATATTAAAAAAAAAGAGTATGAATAGGTTTTTGAAACTCTTGTTGGCATTAAATACGCCCATGACTATCAATCCTTCTCATATCGATAATTTCTGGTGGATGGATAACCATCGGGAATTGTTCAACTTTTACAGAACTACTGTCCAATCCGAAGCCTTTTTCTTCAGACAAGCTGAATTTTTTCATGAAGAAATATGCATTCATAACAATGTTTTCAAAGAATGTTAAATCGCTATCATTTGATAGAAATTTTTCCGAAAGAACAAATTTGAAATCGCCAATAATATTGTTTTTATTTAAAGATTCATACCGACTAGTAATGTCCATTTCTCCTTTGCTCACCATATCTTTGATAACTTCTTTAAACATTAAATTGATTTTGGTAGGCTCTCTAAATCCAAGATAAAAATCTACTCTGTATAAATCATCTTTAATGACTTCGGTTACTTTAAACTCCTTTTTATAAGGCTCATTTAAAATGTTTACATGAATAAACCAATATAAATCGGCTCTTTTTGGACGTTTTTGAAGAATTGAATACATCACTTTTTCTTCAATTTCATCGGTTCTATTAGAGTTGGTCATGTATACTAAATGGGTAGCATATTTCGGTATTGATAAGTCAAGACTTAATTCGGCCAATACTTTTTTATAGTTATCAATCTTAACCATTTTAGTATAGTTTTTGCTAATTTGTTTAGCTAAATACCACGTTGACATAATTCCTATTAATATTGATGCAATAAATAATGTTACATAGCCGCCATCCATGAATTTGGTTATGTTAGCAGCTAAAAAGCTAAATTCTATAATTAAATAAAGTAAAATTAGTGGAGCAATAAAATACCATTTTACTCTTTTCATTATCAAATAAAAGTTCAATAAAATAGTTGTCATAATCATACACAAAATGATTGCTAAACCATAAGCATGTTCCATATTGCTTGATTCTTGAAAATGCCAAACGATTCCAACACACCCAAAAAACAATAGCCAGTTTATGGATGGAATATACAATTGACCTTTAACATCGGTAGGAAATTTGATTTTTACTTTTGGCCAAAAGTTTAATCTCATGGCTTCATTTATTAATGTAAATGAACCACTTATTAATGCTTGAGATGCTATTACCGCTGCCGTGGTAGCAATAACAATTCCAACAGGTTTAAACCATTCTGCCATTATTAAATAAAACGGATTAGAATTATCAGGGTTAAGTTGTGATAATTTTTGACCTTGATGTAAAAGTAAGTAAGCACCTTGTCCAAAATAGTTTAATACCAGAGTTGTTTTTACAAACATCCAACTGATTCTAATGTTTTTTCGTCCACAGTGCCCCATATCTGAATACAATGCTTCTGCACCAGTTGTACAAAGAAAGACCGCTCCTAAAATAAAAAAACCTTCTCCTTTTGCGGTTGAAGATAATAAGCTATAGGCATAATATGGATTTAAAGCTTTAAAAACAGATAAGTTTTGTGTCATTTGAATAATTCCCAAAATAGCTAACATCGAAAACCAAACTAGCATCATTGGAGCAAAGAAGCGTCCTACTAATTTGGTGCCAAATTGCTGAATGGTAAATAATACAAATAAAATTGCAATAACAATTGGAACCGTTGGAATATCTGGTTTAAACAATCGTAATCCTTCGACAGCAGATGAAACCGATATTGGAGGTGTAATAATTCCATCTGCTAATAAAGCACTACCGCCAATTATTGCAGGCACAATTAACCATTGAATTTTAGTTCGTTTTACTAAAGCATATAATGCAAAAATCCCACCTTCTCCATGGTTATCAGCACTTAATGTAATGATTACATATTTCAGCGTTGTTTGCAAGGTTAATGTCCAAAAAATACAAGATAACCCCCCTAAAATTAAGTTTTCATTTATAAAATTCTTGCCAATTATTGAATTCATAACGTATAAAGGAGAAGTACCAATATCACCATAAATTATTCCTAATGTTATTAGTAAACCAGCTGCAGTTAATTTGCTATGAAGATGACTATGACTATTTGAACTCATGTGTTTTTAAAAAAGAGCACAAATGTATTACTTTTAGATAATTGAAATAAAAAAAGCACCGAATATTTTCGATGCTTTTTAGTTTATTTTCATTATAAATTATCTTCTTCCACCACCAGCGCTTCTTCCGCCTCCCCCGCTGAATCCACCTCCCCCGCTGAATCCACCAGCGCTACTTCTTGGAGAAGAATTGCCTCCTCCATAATTTCCACCACCATTGTTTCTTGGGGTTGAATTTCCACTATTCATAACTCTTGGTTCGGATTGAGCAGAGGCTGAATATCCAGCAATTCTTGGAGAACTATTGGCTGACTGATAACCACCTTGATTATAGTTAGATCGTGGTGTTGTGTTGGTGGTGTAACTCGTGGTTCCTTGAGAATAACTATTTCTAGGGCTTTGATTTGCCGAATAATTAGCTGAACTTCTTGGAGAACTATAAGAGTTTTCTCTTGGATTCATTTCAAAATTACTCCTTGGAGAACCCATATTGTTTCTTATGTTTCCCTCATAATTTCCATTTACATTATTATTATTTCTTGGAGAATTATTTGCAGATTGATTGTACGCTACATCACGTCTTGGTCTTGATTGATCTAAATCATGTCTATTTCCATAGCCAGAATTTCTATATTCAAAGGAACGATTTGGATATTGTCTTTCATAATAGTTTCCTCTTCTACCATAATAATTGTTGTAAGTATACTCACATCTTCTGTAGTTAGTATAATTATAGTGGTTATTATAGTTTATGTATAATCCAATATTATGTCTGTATCTAAATAATGGAAATGGATTCCAAGCATAATAGTAACTTGGATAGTAACCCCAATACCAAGAAGAATAGTAAGGTCTATAGAATGGTGACCAGAACCAATTAAAAATTACTGGTGCGTAGGCATATTCAGGTTCATAAATGTAATTTCTTCCATATAAATAGGTGTCTCCTACAACTTGTATGTGAACTTGATTGCTAGGATCTTTTTGTACTTCAACTGA
Source organism: uncultured Bacteroidota bacterium (assembly GCA_903879645.1). GTDB lineage: Bacteria > Bacteroidota > Bacteroidia > Flavobacteriales > Flavobacteriaceae > Flavobacterium. The sequence continues at coordinate 9,954 of CAIRMK010000338.1, read as the reverse complement.
TGCCACATCTTGATATTGATTCTGGCCTAAAACAGCTTGGATAATAACTAAATGCGTGTTGTTTTCTGTGTTTTCTATTGATTCTATTACACGTAAATAATCAACTTGATTATCGTTGTTTAGATCTAAATTAGAAATTTGCGCTTTTGGATTGTTTAGTCTTTGTTCAAAATCTGCTAAATCTTTAGACTCACCAAATATAGAAGCTACCGCTTTAAGGTCAAGGTTATCACTAATATCAGAACTCATTGCATTTACAGTAGTTCTGTCTTGTGCTGATAAAGTTGCAAATAGCAAACTCATTAGCGATGTAAGGAATATTTTAGTTTTCATAATAATTTGAATTATTGGTTTGTAATAGCATTTATATCAATAATTCAATATCTATGCCAATAAATTTTTGATAATGATTATTAATATTTTTTTAAGTTGTATTTTAGCATCGTTATCTTTTAAGTTATGAAAAAAGGTTTTGTATTATTGCTTTTCTTTATTTTATTATTTTCTTGTAAAGCCATTAAGGTTTCAGAACCTAAGTTTTTTACAAATGTTAAAATTGATACACTATTAAGAGAAAAAATTAGTATCAGGCCAATAGCGGTCTCATCGGATAAAGTTTGGTATGCAGCTGATAAAAATAGAGTTGGTTTTGTAAGTCTAATAGATTCTAATAAGTTTGAAAGAACAATTAATAAGGATTCTTTGAGATTAGAATTTAGAAGTATTGCTCAAACTAATAATTCTATTTTTATATTGAATGTTGGAAATCCTGCTTTTTTGTATAAGTTTTCTAAAAATTTAATTGAAAAAAGTATAGTGTATGAAGAGCATAATGAAAAAGTGTTTTATGATAGTTTGCAATTTTGGAACGATAAAGAAGGAATTGCTATTGGTGATCCAATAGAAAATTGTTTGTCACTACTAATTACACGTGATGAAGGTTTAACTTGGACTAAAATTCAGTGTGATAATCTTCCTAAAGTTGTAGAAGGGGAAGCTGCTTTTGCTGCAAGCAATACCAATATTGTAATTAAAGGAAACTCGACTTGGATTGTTTCAGGTGGAAAGAAATCAAGAGTTTTTTATTCTCCAAATAAAGGAAATTCATGGAACGTTTATGATACACCTATAATTCATGGAGAAGCAATGACAGGGATTTTTACAGCTGATTTTTATGATGATAAAATCGGATTTATAGCTGGAGGGAATTATGAAAAAAAAAGTCAAAATTTTCAAAATAAAGCGCTAACAATAGACGGTGGAAAAACTTGGAAATTAGTTGGAGAGAATATAGGTTTTGGTTATGCCTCTTGTGTTCAATTTGTGCCGAATAGCAGTGGTGAACAAATAGTTTCAGTTGGAACGAGTGGCTTGTTTTATTCAAAAGATAAAGGAACTACCTGGAAACAATTAAGTTCAGATAATTCCTTAATTACGATTCGATTTATCGATAATAAAACTGCAATAGCTGCAGGTAAAGACAAAATAATTAGGATAATTTTTTTCTAAAAATTAGCGTCCAATTTTTTTATCACGATATTGTTGTAATAATTTTTTACTAAATTCTTCTTCTGCTTTTTTAAGTTTTAGAATTTTAGTGGCAGGAAGTACACCTTTTAAATTAGCAACAAATTTCTTTTTCAATTGATATAATTCCTCTTCGGTATTTTCCATCTGAGATAAGACGGCAGAGGCATCTTTTTCTGATAATTTATCAATTGAATTATTATCTGATCTACCAAAATAAGCTTTTAGTTTTTGCTTTCTAATTTCTTGTTGTTTGCCTTCAAAAGCATTAAATAAAGGCCAAAATTTTGCAGCTTCATCTGGAGTTAAATTCAGTTGGTTAGTTATAAAAGCCACTTTTAAAGATTTTATTTGTTCTTTTTTTTCTCTAAATCGTTCTCTCAAAGGCCCATCTTGTGCGAAATTTGCAATGGAAATAAAGAAAAAAGCAATGGTTAGAAATTTATAATTTTTCATTTTATTTAGTTTTGGGTGGTAATATATTGTTCAATTTCAGCATTACTTGAAAGAACATCTTCAAGAGCTTCTTTTTCAATTGGAGTGTTTACATTCTTTAGTTTTTCAATATCTTCTTGATCTAATAAATTAACAACATCATCATCTGAGAAAGAGGTATGATTTACTAAATAACTTTCTACTTCGTTAGAGGTTGTTTCTTGTTCTTTATTTTGTATCTGATAAACTATAGGAACAGATAAACTAATTACTAAAACTGCTGCTGCAGAATAAAACCAACGTTTATTTCTAGAATAAAACGTGATTATCTTTGTCTTTTCTTTAGGTAGTTTTTGTAATACTCTTTCAGAAAAATTATCGAAATAATTATCAGGAATTGTAAAGCCTGAAATTATTTTTTTGTTTGTATCTAATTCAAAATTTTTCATATCTATAAGACATTATTTGCTTTAAAAGGTTTAATCTGTATTCATAAATTCTTCAATTTTTTTCACTGCGTGATGATATGAAGCTTTTAATGCTCCAACTGATGTTCCTAGAATCTCTGACATGTTTTCATATTTAATTTCTTCGAAATATTTCATTTTAAAAACTAATTGTTGTTTTTCAGGTAATTGAACTATTGCTTTTTGAAGTTTTGCCTGAATTTCATTTCCGTCAAAATAAACATCCGATTGTAAATTTTCTACAATTTTAGTTTGCATAGCCTCACTTGTTGTACCGTTTCGCTTGGCTTTATTGTTAATAAAGGTTATAGCTTCATTAGTTGCGATTCTATACATCCATGAGAATAGTTTACTATCTCCTTTGAAATTTTTTAAATGTTGAAATACTTTAATAAATGTGTTTTGCAATACATCATCAGTGTCGTCGTGATTTAAAACGATATTTCGAATGTGATTATACAAAGGTTTTTGATAGGTGCGCAAGAGTTTTTGAAACGCAATATTTTGCGTTTTTGGGTCTAAAAGTTCTTTTATGAAATCCTTTTCTTCTTGCAATGCGAAAATTTATCTATAGGAATAAAGATAATAGAAAAGGTTTAATCTGAACTTGTTTCAGATTCTTTTTTATGATTTTTTTAGGGAATGGACGTCTCTTTTTTAGGTATAGTCGAAGAAACTTTGGTAGAATCAGTTGGTTTGCGGTTTGCAGGTTTGGGCAAAGCTTTAGGATAAACTGGAATATAAATTTCTGTAACCCATTTTGAAGGGCTCTTACTATCGTTTCTGCCTATAACATAAACTTCAATGACTTGACCAGATCTATTTCGTTCAAGATGATTATCAGAAATATAATCAAATGCCTTTTTCCAAGCTGTTTGGGTATGTGAATAATCTCCAATTAAGGTTGTTTTTAAAGATGTATAATTTACTAGGTTACTAGATTGAATGTCACTACCAGGCATTATGTGGATAGAATCTCTTACCGGCATGCAAACTGAAAACCCTACGTCGTCATTAGCTCTGTCGTATTTATGATAAATAATAAAAGGTTTTCCAGAAGCAATAATCTTGTTTTTTTTAAAGAAGTGTTCCATTCTAGGCACTAGTATCTTGATATTTCTATCTACTTCTTTTTGTTTACAATGTATAAATTGTTTTAAATAAAATCCACCAGGACGATTTACAATTCCATTTACTTTTATGTTGTAAGTATTGATTTCATAATCTAGGGTTTTGTTCAAATTTTCTAAACTTTTTTCATAAGAATCACCAACAACTGAGTTTATACCTCCTTTAAAAAAAGCCATTACTTTAGATTTAAAATCTAATTTACCTTTGCTTCTCCAAGAAACTTTAGTACCACCGACGGTATCTTTGAACTTCCAATAAATAGTAGATTGTTCTCCATTTTGAATCATTTTTTGAACAATACTATCATTATCTTTTATAAAGAAAGTTTTTAAATTTCCTGATCCATTATTGCTAATCCATGAGCAAGAAGCTCCTATACCCATCGTAAGTTCTGGATAATTGAATTTAATAGTTTCGTCATTTTTAATCCAAGAAGCAAAAGTCTCCCAATTTCTAAAATCATTAATATAATTAAATACAACAGCCCTAGGGTTTTTAATTACTTTACCTCTCGTAACGTCATAATTTGCTTTTTGTGTTGAAACAAAAACGGTCAGCCCTATGAAGATAAGGAATAGTAAAAGAAATATATATTTTATGATTCTCATTAGAAGTTGAAAATTGCGACGTAAATATATTAAAATAAATCTACCGTTGAACGATTAGAAATGAAGATGTTATATTATAATGAATTTAACAAAAAATATGTTTCAGTGTTTGATTAATGTCTAAAAAATATTTTTATTAAAAAAAGAATGATAATGAATCCGAAAAAACCTAATAATATTTTATAATTTCCTTTGTAGAATTGATTGTGTAATGCTTTATCTTTTCCATAAGCATATACCATTGCAATAATAAAAGCAACAAAAAACAATCCTGCAAATATCAATTGACCAGTTGTAAACATATTGTGTATTTTTTCAACAAAATTAAACAATTGAATTCATAATTTGTATTTTGGCTTCCTAATTAATTTATTTAAAATGCAAGATAAACTTAACGCTGTAAAAGAATTTCACACCGCTTTCAAAATTGGATTTAGTGATACTATGAAAGCTAGTTTGGGCGAAAATAAAAATCTACTTCGCTTTAATTTAATGAAAGAAGAAAACGAAGAATATCTAGAAGCTGCTCAAAATGATGATATTGTTGAAATTGCAGATGCCTTGGGTGATATGCTCTATATATTATGCGGAACAATAATAGAACACGGATTACAACATAAAATAGAAGAAGTTTTTAATGAAATTCAAAGAAGTAACATGAGTAAACTAGGAGAAGATGGACAGCCAATTTATAGAGAAGACGGAAAAGTTATGAAGGGGCCAAATTACTTCAAACCCAATTTCGAAGAAATATTGAAGTAATTTACAAGATCTTTTGCATAAAGACACTGTGTAGCCAGCGGTCAAACTTGAATCCAGAGTCTTTTATTGTGCCTGCAATTTCAAACCCAAATTTCTTATGAAATTCGATACTGCTTTTGTTTTCAGCATCGATAACGCCAATCATAGTATGTAGTTTTTGCAGTTTTGCCAAATTGATTAAGTTTTCAAGAATCAATTTACCAATGCCTTTTCCAATATGATTAGGATGTGCATATACTGAATGTTCTACCGTAAACTTATAGGCTTCTCGAAATCGAAATTCACTATAATAACCAAACCCAACTAAAGTTTCATTGTCAATAGCTACAATTATTGGAAATCCTTTTTTTAGTTTTTCTTCAAAAATGGCAATCTGATTTTCCAAAGTTCGGGGTTTATAATCATATAGGGCTGTTGAGTTTAGAATGTTATGATTTACAATATCTAAAATTGCTAATGTATCTTCAATTTGATAGGGTCTGATTTCCATAGTATGAGAATTGACTTCAAAAATAATAAATCTTGTCCAACCTCTTGAATTTTCTTTACAACTTTGTAACTTTGTACTTCTAAAATAAAAGTAAAACAAAGCATTGCCTTGTTTCTAGTAGAAAAAATGATATACCCAAAAATACCTTTAGCACAATCCATAATAGAAATACTTCGTGCTAAAGGAATAACCAATATAGTTATTTCTCCCGGTTCTAGAAATGCACCTTTAACTATTGGTTTTGCTAGTCATCCTGATTTTAAATGTTATAGTATTGCAGATGAGCGTTCGGCAGCTTTTTTTGCTGTAGGAATGGCACAACAAATAAAAAAACCAGTTGCTGTAGTTTGTACGTCGGGTTCGGCTTTGCTTAATTATTATCCTGCATTTGCAGAAGCATTTTACAGTCAGATTCCTTTTATTGTGATTTCTGCTGACCGACCACAAGGTAAAATTGATATTGGTGATGGACAAACTATTCGACAAGAAAATATATTTGCTAATCATTCATTATTCAATGCAAATCTTACCGAAAACGCATCAAATGAAAATGATTTTTTAATCAATGAAGCTATCAATATGGCTTTCGCCAAAAGAGGGCCAGTGCATATTAATGCTCCTTTTGAAGAACCTTTATATGAAACCATTTCTGAGTTGTCAGTTGAACCAAAAGTGATTTCTGCACTTACAAAAGATTTTATTTTCGACGAACCCATTTCCGAATATGCATCCATTTGGAATCAATCAAAAAAGAAATTAGTTTTAGTTGGAGTTAATGAACCTTATGCAATTGAACAAAAGTCTCTCGATATATTAGCCAACGATCCATCAGTTGTGGTAATGATTGAAACCACGTCCAATTTACATAATCCACAGTTTATCAACACTATTGATAGCATAATTACACCTTTCACTCATGAAGATTTTCTTGATTTTCAACCCGAAATCATAGTGACTTTTGGAGGAATGATAGTTTCTAAAAGGATCAAAGCCTTTTTAAGAAAATACCAACCCAGCCACCATTGGCATATTGATGATTTAAGAGCCTACGATACTTTTGGTTGTTTGACCAAACATTTTGTAGTGCAACCCAATTTGTTTTTTCAATCCTTTTTTATGTTGACTGAAACGGTTGAAAGTAATTACAATAAGTATTTGCAAAGCATAAAAGCCTTGCGCCAACAAAAAAGCATTGAATATCTTGCTAAAATTCCATTTACAGATTTTAAAGTTTTTGAAAAAGTAATTCCTGCTTTGCCAAAGAATTCACAATTGCAAATTAGTAATAGTTCTTCGATACGCTATGCACAATTGTTTGATATTGAAAAAAGCATAGAGGTTTTTAGTAATCGAGGTACAAGCGGCATCGATGGAAGTACATCAACTGCAATAGGAGCAGCAGTTGGAAGTAAAAAACCAAACGTTTTCATTGCCGGCGACATTGGGTTTTTATATGATAGCAACGCACTTTGGAACAATTACATTCCGAAAAATTTCAAGATTATCTTAATAAATAATGGAGGAGGAGGTATTTTTAGAATTCTTCCTGGTCATGATGAAACACCAGTTTTCAATACATTTTTTGAAACATCACATTGCTTAACTGCAGAACATTTAGCCAAAATGTATGACTTTAATTATCTTACAGCAAGTAATGAAAATACTTTAGAAGAAAATTTAAAAGTATTATTTTCAAATGATGAAAAACCAACTTTATTGGAGGTTTTTACCCCAACTTTGGAAAATGATAAGGTTTTGTTGCAATATTTTAAGGAGTTGGTTTAACCGTGTTTCTTCCAATAGTTCTTTCCATAATCACAGAAAATTTCTCCACCTGAATTTATTTTTCGCAGAGCAATAAGGCATACATTATTGTTTTCGTCCAAAGTTATTTTCGAATTATTCTTAAAAGTAGATTTTGAAAAACCGTTGGCGTCATTAGCATATTTTGCAAAACAATCAGTAGTCTTACAATCCAAAATACTTCCATTGATTAAATTCATAAAATACTGATCGGTACCATTATTTACTCTGATGGTCACCTCATCAGTTGATAAAACTTCTCCTTTGAAAAGTGAAATAATTTCATCTTTATAAATGGTAATTGCAGTAAACAAACCATTGCCAGAATTAGGTAGTTGCGATGTTGCTATATATAGATAATCAGATTCTAGTGCATCAATGGTATTACTGTCCATCTTTTTTAATCAAAGATAAGCTTTTTTAGGAAATTCAAAATTCTAAACTTCCTGATTCATTTCGTACATTTGCCCAAATTATAAGCATATTATGAAAATTGGTCAGTTCAATACGTTAACGATAGATAGAGATACCAAAGTAGGGTTGTTCCTAACGGATGGCAAAGAAGATGTTTTATTGCCTAACAAATATGTTCCAAAAGTATTTGAAATTGGAGAAGAAATTACCGTTTTTGTTTATCTTGACCACGAAGAACGTCCAGTTGCAACCACTTTAGTTCCCTATATTTTCTTGAATGAATTTGCCCTTTTGCGTGTGAATTACATCAATCAAATAGGTGCTTTTATGGATTGGGGAATGGAGAAAGATATTCTGGTTCCGTTTAAAGAACAAGCGCGTCCGATGGAAAAAGGAAAACGCTATTTGGTGTATCTTTATATGGACGAAAAAACCAATAGGTTAGTAGCTTCAAGTAAATCCAATCAGTTTTTAAATAACGAAAATATTACGGTTGAAAAAGGTGAGGAAGTAGATTTGATTATTTCTCACATTACAGATATTGGAATTAATGTTATAATCAATCAAAAACATAAAGGCTTGGTCTATAAAGATGAGGTGTATGATGATGCCATTCGAACAGGAGATAAAATGAAAGGTTACATTAAAACCATTCGCCCCGATGGAAAAATTGATGTGTCATTACACAAGCAAGGTTTTGAAAATATTGAGCCTAATTCGGAAATTATTATGAATGAATTACGAGCTAGTCGAGGTTTTTTAAGATTGAATGATAATTCCAATCCAGAAGATATTAAAACAGTTCTTAAAATGAGTAAAAAAACATTTAAGAAAGCAATAGGACTATTATATAAAGAAAAACTGATTGAGATTAAAGAGGATGGGATTTATCTAGTAAAATAGAATTCAAATTATTGTATTTACCGCAAAACGCAAATTTTAATCTGCGATTTTGCGGTTTTTTAATGTTAAATTTTTCTTATTAGATTGTTTTTGTTTTAACAATTGATGTATATTTGTATATACAAATGTCACGACATTGAAAAGAAAAACATTCATAAAAACACTAATAGGAGGAGCAGCTATGGCATCACTACAGCCTTTGTATAGTTGGACTAAAGATTTAAAAGAAGAGGATATTAAACTTCCCGTATTATTTATAGGGCATGGTTCACCTATGAACGGAATTGAAGATAATGAGTTTTCTAAAACTTGGGTAAAATTTGGAAATGAAATTCCAAAACCTAAAGCTGTTTTAGTAATATCAGCGCATTGGTTGACTAATGGTACTTATATTACAGCTATGGAAAACCCAAAAACCATTCATGATTTTGGTGGTTTTCCGCAAGCTTTGTTTGATGTGCAATATCCTGCAAAAGGAAGTCCTGAGTTAGCGAAAGCAACATCCGAATTAATTACATCAACTCAAGTCGGATTAGACCACGATTGGGGTTTAGATCACGGAACATGGACTGTTGTGCGACATATGTATCCGAATGCCGATATTCCAGTGTTGCAATTGAGTATTGACTATAATAAACCTGCGCAATATCATTATGATTTGTCAAAACAACTAGCTTCGTTACGTAAAAAAGGAGTATTGATTATTGGAAGTGGAAATATGGTTCACAACCTTAGTATGGTAGCATGGGATAAATTGCAAGAACCAGAATATGGTTTTGATTGGGCTGTCGAAATGAATGCTATTTTCAAAGAAAAAATAGGAAATAATGATTTCAAATCGCTTATTGATTATGAAAAATTAGGAATCGCAGCCAAACTTGCTATTCCAACTCCTGATCATTATTATCCATTGTTATACAATATAGCTTTGCAAGACAATACAGATACGATACGTTTTTTTAACGATAAACCAGTTGGCGGTTCGCTCACCATGACGTCGGTAAAAATTGGATAATAAAAAAGGTAAGCATCACGCTTACCTTTTTTATTTTAAATCACTTCAATTTGTGGATTTATCTTTTTAATTTCTTCGATGAAAATATCACTCATCTTCGGGGATATAAACAAATCATCAAATTGATTATAGGTTACTATGAAACCTTTAGTGTCTAAAGCAGGTTTCAACATTACTGGAACATTCAATCCTGAAAAACGTTTAATTGATTTTATTTTAGTAATGTCAATTCTACCACGAATTGGTCCAGAACGATATAACAAAAAGTTGTTTTTAATAACATATCGAGTATCTAACAAAACCCAAAGAACAAAACCCGTAACCAACGAAATAATAATCATTGGAATTACAGGAAAGTTTCCTTTTTCATAATTCAAGGCTAGCATGACAATGAAAAAT
>CAIRMK010000337.1 GCA_903879645.1 uncultured Bacteroidota bacterium | reverse complement strand
TATTCTTTTTCAATTTTAATATATTTTTTTTGAAACTATTTTTTTTATATCTATTGATACTCTTTTCGCTAACACTCCAAGCGCAAGACACTGGTATAAATTCAGGTGCATTAATAGATAATATACCTAACGCCGAACAAGCAAAAAAAAATACTAAAGAAAAAGACATCGCCGATATATATTATCAGTTTCTAAAAAAGAAAAGAAAAATTTCGAGTGACTCTCTAAATAGTGTACACAAAATGCAACTTTCTCTGGTACCCGCTTTAGGTTATACGCTACAAACAGGTTTTGCAGGTATTGTCTCTGCTAACTTGGGTTTCTATGCTGAGGAAGCGAAAAATCAAAAGATATCCAGTATTACTTCCAGTTTTACCTACTCTCAATATCATCAATCTATCATTCCTTTTGTAGCCAATATTTGGACAAAAGACAACGAATTCAATAGTATTACCGATATAAGATATATTAAATATCCTTCTCAAATTTATGGCTTAGGCGATAACATTGATCCAAACACAGGGTATATAATTGATTTTTCAGGATTCAAGTTTCATCAAACAGTGTTAAAAGAAGTTTTCAAAAACACTTTTTTAGGCATCGGTTACTATTTTGATAGTTTTTGGGATATTGAACCCTTGGATCTTTCAAATCAAAACATTACCAATATAGTAGCCAATAAATTAGGTGCTAGCGAAAAAGCTTCAGGCTTAGTTTTCAATTTTTTGTTTGATAATCGTATCAATCAAATTTATCCTGAACAAGGTTGGCATTGCGACATCACTTATCGAACCAATTCTACCCTATTGGGAAGTGAAAGCAACTGGCAATCCGTTCAAGCGGATGTACGTACCTACACTCATTTTCCAGCGGGTTCAAAAAATGTACTGAGTTTATGGAGTTTTGATTGGTTTACGACCAGCAAAAATGCATCACCTTATTTAATGCTGCCGAGTACAGGTTGGGATGATCAATACAATACTGGACGAGGTTATATACAAGGTAGGTTTAGAGGTAAAAATATGTTTTATTTAGAAAGCGAATATCGCTATCGAATTAGTAAAAACGGTTTATTGGGTGGCGTTCTTTTTGGAAATGCCCAATATTTTTCGAGCGATATCTCTCCCACTTATAATAAACCAATTCCTGGAGGAGGTCTTGGGTTACGACTACGATTAAACAAACACTCTGGTGCCAATCTTTGTTTAGATTATGGATTTGGAGCCAATAATTCGAGAGGCTTTTTTGTTAATTTAGGAGAGATTTTTTAACTTTCTTTAAAATTTTACGCAACTTTCCAATATATCCCCACTATAACGCCATCAGCGTGAAACCATTTATACAAGCACAGAAATCAATTCTTTACAATTGATTTTTAAAATAAATTTTTATATACTTGCATGTGTTTGGTGTTAAGACCAAAAAAAAACAAATTATTAAACTTATAAATAATTAAATAGTATGTTACAAAAACTAAGCTTTATTCTATTACTATTGTCTTCCTATTGCTTTAGTCAAGAAATAAAAACGGATATTAGAGAATATAAATCTTTTAAAGAAGGAACCACTTACTTTATAAAGTCAAGAGATGCAAAATACAATGCGATTGTTAATGATATTTTGACAAAATATTGGACCGTCAATAAATTTGCAATGATTGCTTCCAAAGAAGTTGATAAATTAAAAGGAGAGAGTTCTTTTTTTGTTGACCAAGTGGAATATAGTTTTTCAAGAACTGGAGGAACCACAGGAGCACTCAATATGGATTATGGAGTGCCAAAACTTGCCATGTTTAGAGAATATAAAAAAAATGCCCCAAAAGATGTTTTGTCTTTAATACAATTAGACAAAGCAACTCCTGTAGAAATGCTTTATGCCATACAGCTTTTGCAAAGTCAAATTAATTTTGTTTTTGAATTGAACACAAAAAGAGATTTATCTATAAAAGATTTACTTGACAAAATAAATGATAGAAAGAAAAAAACCATACAAAGTAAAACACTTTATTTAAATAGAAACCTCATTAAATCAGCTATTGACAAGGAAGAAGATTTAAAAAAAATATACAAGTATAAATTTATTTACACAACCCCTGAAGATATAGAAAAAGCTATTATTGATCAAAATGATGATGCAGTATATACAAAACTAATTAATTATAAAAATTTGAAATTTGTGGTTTTTATTAGTGCAAAAAATAGTGAATTGTTATACGGACGTGTAATTACAGGATTTAATCAGCAAGAAATAGGACCTAAATTTTTCAAAGATATCAACGAATAAATAGGACATTACTCCTATCGTTCGGATATATAATCTGTGACCTCTTTAGCTTTGAAACAAATCTAATAAAAATCACACCCTTTTTTGAACATGCCCCAAAAAGTTAGACACTATTTGGGGCATTTTTGATATATAAAATTATACCAATAATTATATTTAAGATAAAGAATACTATGGTACAATAAAGAAGCAAATTACAAAGTCTTTTCATTGATACATAACTAGTAGCAACTACTTTTTTATATTTTTGAAAATAAGCTAAAGGGGTTATAAATGAATAAATAAAACCTATGCTTCGATTATGTTTGTAGTCTAAATAATAATGCACTATTATTTTAACTGAAAAGCATATAATGAGTAGTAATCCTGATAGAGTGTGTAAAAAATTATAAGTCATAATATCATTAATGGTGGCTGAAATCGCTATTATAGGCTAGCTTTGTTTTATTTCTTTCGCACAAAATTTTTCAAATTAATACTTCCACAATTTATTTCTTTTTCGTCAATTATTGTTGCAGGTTTAGTCATAGAATATCTTGATATTTTATAAAAAAGTTTTTGCCCTTTCAGATTTAGTTCTGTTCTTGTCATACCTGTTGCCTCTAGTGTAGAGATTAGCATTACGAAGTAAAAACCATTCGATTTTTTTGGATTAATCGTTCTTTTAAATGAAGACGGCTTATCAATGTTATTATCTAAAAATGATTTTAAAGTTGTCTGATTTATTAAAGGAATTTTATCAAGTGTTAAAGTGTCGGTTGGAATTAATACTTTGAAATATTTACCCGGAAAATTCGAAATTTTGTATGAATTTATAGGTAAGTCAATATTCAATTCTAAAGGATTATCTGTTTCATTGTTTATACGAGTCCAAAATACAGCATAACTACATTCCTTACCATCAGGGTCAATATATTTTACTCCTCCTCTTGGGTAACCATTTTCTATTATTATATTCTTATCATAAGAATCAGTATATTCATTTTTAGAGTAAATGTCTTTATCACTTTGGACATTTTTTACTGAATTTACAGTTTCTATAGCAACTGTATTTGACTTTGATTTATTGCTTTGATTACAAGAAAAAAGACCAATTATTGTCAAAATTAATAGTATTATTTTTTTCATTTTTTTTCATTTTAGTTAACCTATTTTAGGACGAGACAATCAAGAACCACGCGAAAGGATTCGCGCGGTAGCGGGGGGCATTTATAGTGAAATGGCCACACTTTATTTAGCAAATTGAAATTGTCCCACCTTTAGTTCCTAAAAAACCTTTTTCTAATTCTAGTCCCATCGTGTATTGTGTTGGTATGTCGCCTGTGTCAATAATGCCAAAGTTAACTATTGATGTAAAACCAAATCTGTTATAATATTCAGGTTCGCCAACTAAAAAAACTGCTTTAAAACCTTTGTCTTTTGCTAATGAAAAACTGTGTCTAATAAGCATTGATGCAATTCCTTTATTCCGATATTCAAGCAGTGTACAAACTGGCGAAAGTAATAATGCATCTAATTTTTCATTTCCTCTTGTTATTATAGTTTTTGTCAGCATTATGTGTCCTATAATTTTTATTCCGTCCTTAATTGTCAATGCAAGTTCTGGAATGTAATTATTGCTTTTGCGTAAATTGTTTACATAGTCTTGCTCGTCACCGTCAGCATTTTCAGAAGTCTGAAATGCAATTTTTACAAGTTCATATATTTCGGAAAATAATCAGTTTCGAAGTTCGCAACTGACGAAGCGGCGGAACGTTATGCGTCACCCTATGACCGACACCACAAAAAATAACTGACAACTAGAAAATGAACTTGACATTTGGAACAGAAAAAGAACACGAGTTTTC
>CAIRMK010000336.1 GCA_903879645.1 uncultured Bacteroidota bacterium | reverse complement strand
TTTTCATATACACCATAGCAGAGTCGATCCAAACCGCGTATAAATCCATTCTTTTCAGAAAGTTTCTATAGTCTTTTTCCGTTTTGAAAGGTTGTGCCGCTGAACCACTTGCAAATTGTGACATCGTTAAATGAGTGCCCCAAAACTGGTGAATAGGAATTAGATTAGTAGGTTGTTTTAAGACTTCTTTGCCTACTTCTACTTCCCATTTAATAATTTCATAACTATTTAATTCTTCTGCGGATAGTTTTTCTTTATCGATTTTAGCAAGTTCGGCTTGGTATTTATCGAAAAAAGAGGCTTCTTTTTTTCTATAAGAATCCGTCATCTCAAAAACCAATTGGTCGTTGTATTCCTTTTGACCATTTACGGTGGCGTCTAATGGATTAAGCGCATTTTTTTCGTCAAAATAACTATCAGTTAATTTTTTAAAATCAACAGTTTTTTTATCGGATTTACAATTTATAAAAAAGAGAGAAAGAAAGAGAAGCGAAGCAATTACTTTAATTTTTTTCATGGTTTGGTTATTGGTTTATAAAATAACATAGGGTAATCCACAATAAGATAGATAGATGGTTTTGACCAGTTATGCATTCAATGCTTCTACAATAATATCATTGTCTTTTAGCATGTCTTTTAGCATGTTTTCAATACCATTTTTAAGTGTAAAAGTAGAGGAAGGGCAACCGTTACATGAACCTTGAAGGATTACTTTTACCCGCTTTTCGGTTGCATCATAAGAATCAAAAAGAATATTCCCGCCATCGGCTGCTACGGCTGGTTTAACATATTCTTCCAGAATATTGATTATTTGCTGGGAGGTTGTATCTAGGGTATCGAAATTCTTTATTTGTTGTTTCTCTTGTTTAGTATCTGCCACAACATGATTTTCATCGATAATAGTGCCGCCATTTTCAATAAATTGTTTGATAAAAGTGCGCACTTCTAAAGTGATTTCTTCCCATGTTACCACATCATATTTTGTCACTGAAATATAATTCTCGTCTATAAAAACTTCTTTCACAAATGGGAATTGAAACAATTCTTTTGCCAGAGGAGAAGGGGCAGTTTCATCAATATTTTTAAATTCAAAAGCTATTTTAGTTAACCTTCTACTCACTACAAACTTTAAAGTAGACGGGTTGGGAGTAGTCTCGCCATAGACTGTTAACGCCGTTTTTTTAGGTCTTAGTACATCTTCAATAATTATGACACCACCATTTTTCACATAGTCTTCAATCTGTTCCGCAACAGCGTCTTTAACATCGTTCCAATCTACTATGCTGAATCGCTCAATTGCAATAAAATTTCCTGAGATGTAGACCGTTTTCACAAATGGCAAATAGAAAAGTTGTTGTGCTAAAGGGGAGTTTGTGGCTTCATCAATATTTTTATATTCGAAACTCTCATTTTGAGTAATAAAATCGGGGAATTCAAATTTTAGAATTGTTGGGTTTTGGGTTTCTTTTATAGAGATTTTCATTATGATTTGCTTAAATTTAGACAAAATTAACAAACTTTTTTATGGGATTACTTATATTTGGGTTTTTAAACAATTAATTAACATTTTCTGCGTTCTTTAATTAGAAAACCATATTTGTTTTATTTATTAAATATGAAAAAACTATTACTTTTTTTAACTTTTGTTTCGGTTAACATTATTCATGGTCAATTGATTGTAAATAATACTACTCAAACACCTGCCCAATTAGTACAAAACGTTTTACTTGGTTCGGGAATAACGGTTTCTAACATAAAATTTAATGGAACTGCTGCTGGTGCAACTACAGTAAGCGACCAAGTTGGAATGTTTACGAATGGAAATACAACTAATATTGGTTTAACATCAGGAATTATATTGGCAACTGGTAGCGCTCAGGTTGCAGTAGGGCCTAATAATGATGATGGTAGTTTAAGTAATATTCCTCCTGCAAATCCGGTAACTGCAGATGCCGACTTAGCTGCATTGGCAGGAGTTGGTGTTAATAACATTAAAAATAAAGCAGTATTAGAATTTGATTTTGTCCCGACAGGTACTAGTTTGAGTTTCAATTTTGTTTTTGCCTCTGAAGAATATCCAGAATGGGTTAATGCAGGAGTTAATGATTCTTTCGGATTTTTTATTAGTGGACCAGGGATTACAGGTCCTTATTCAGGAGCATTATCCGCTGCAAATATTGCTGTAGTCCCAGGAACTTCTACTCCTATATCAATAGATACTGTAAATGCTACCACAAATTCAACGTATTTTGTAGACAATGGAGATGGGTCTACTCCTGCAGTAAATACTTCTATTCAATATGATGGATTTACTACTGTTATTGCTGCTCTAGCAACTGTTCAATGCGGACAAACTTATCATATAAAATTAGCCATAGCTAATGTTTCAGATAATTTATATGATTCAGCAGTTTTTATACAAGCCAATAGCTTTAACACAAATCCTTTAACTTTACCTCCTGATGATTTAGTTTCTAATCATTCAGCCCCTTGTCCAGGTACGCCGGTTCAAATCTGTAGTAGTTTGGCTAATACCATTCCTCAACAATGGACATTGAACGGAGTTTCAGTTCCTGGAACAGGATCATGTATAACAGCTACGCAACCTGGAACCTATTGTGTAACAGCTTCTCCTAGCGGGAGTGGTTGCCCACAAACAGCTTGCATGGTTTTAGAATATTTGCCTCCAATGCCTATAGCAAATCCTCCGGATATAACTGTTTGTACAGGATCGACTTTTAATTTGTCATTGAATACCCCTATAATTCTTAATGGGTCTCCTGTTAATAATTATATTATTACTTATCATCATAGTCTTGCTGATGCTCAAAATATAAACAATCCCATTGCAAATACAACTACTTATCCAGGAGTCGCTGGTGAAATTATATGGGTAGCTATTCAAGATAATTGGTCAGGACAACCTTGTGTTGAAACCCGATCTTTTCATTTGGTTTTTGCAAACAATATTCCACCCGTTATAACTTGTGGTGCTTCAACAGCTACATCAGTTCAATTTAATTGGAATGCATTATCAGGGACAACAGATTATACAGTTTCTTATCAAGTTAATGCAAACCCAATTGTAAATGTGGGTTCTATTGGAAATGTAACTACTTATACAGTTTCTGGATTGATTTTTGGAGAAAATGTTACTATAACTTTAACTCCTGTCGGAGGCGCCGGAACTTGTTTTGGTCCGGCTTCATTAACATGTACTACTTTAAATTGTCCTACAATAATAACTCCTTCTGCAAATCAAATAGTATGTATGGGAGGAGACCCAACAGCTTTTTCTGTCACTACAACTTCTGTAGGTGCTAATGCAATTTCATATGTGTATTTTGCAACTCCACAAGCAGGAAATGCTATGTATACAGGAGGAATTCCTTTAGGTAGCGCTACACCAAATGCTAGTGGCGTTGCTTCTTATGATCCGCCAGTATTGGGAATTGCTGGTTCATTACCAAATGTTCCACAAACATACTATGTTTATGCTATTGTTAATCCAACACCTGCAGATCCTACTTGTAGACCCTATCAATTAATACAGGTTGTTGTTAATCCATTAGCAACATTAGCATTGACTAGTGCAGCTACTACCACCACACAAACGCTTTGTATTAACTCAGCTATTACACCTATCACTTATACTTTTGGAGGTTCAGCAACTGGAGCAACTGTGACAGGATTGCCTACTGGAGTAACTGCTACTGTTGCAGGGACTACTATAACCATTAGTGGTACACCTTCCATTTCAGCAGCTACTCCTTTTAATTATACTGTTACGACTACGGGAGGTAATTGTGGAACGCCATCTTTGACTGGAACTATTACTGTTAATCCATTAGCGACACTAACTTTAACTTCTGCTATTGCTACTTCGGCACAAACCGTTTGTATTAACTCAGCGATAACCCCTATCACTTATACTTTTGGAGGTACTGCTACGGGGGCAACCGTAACGGGATTACCGGCAGGAGTAACGGCTACAGTAGCTGGAACCACTGTGACTATTAGTGGAAATCCGAGTACTATTGTGGGTTCTCCTTTCACTTATACCGTTACCACCACTGGAGGTGCTTGTGGCACGCCATCTTTGACAGGAACTATTACCGTTAATCCGTTATCTACACTAACATTAACATCTGCTGCAGCTACTACCACACAAACGCTTTGTATTAATTCAGCGATTACACCAATCACATATAACTTTGGAGGTTCTGCTACAGGAGCTACGGTAACAGGATTACCAACAGGTGTTACTGCTACTGTTGCAGGGACAACGGTTAGTATTAGCGGTAGCCCTTCGGTTTCATCAGCTACACCTTTTACTTATGCTGTTACGACTACGGGAGGTAATTGCGGAACGCCATCTTTGACAGGAACAATTACCATAAACCCATTAGCAACCTTAGTTTTAAATTCTGTTGTTCCCACTACATTGCAATCCGTTTGTGTTAACTCTGCCATCATAAATATTATTTATACTATTGGTGGTACGGCTACTGGTGCAACTGTAACTGGATTACCAGCAGGAGTGGTTTCTACCGTTGTGGGAACTACCGTTACTATCAGTGGAACTCCAACTGTTTCATCAGTCAACCCTTTCAATTATACAGTTACTACTACTGGAGGAAGTTGTGGAACACCTTCATTGACTGGTAGTATTACTTCAAATGCTTTTCCCGTAATCAACACTCCAACATCTTATCAAGTTTGTGATGATAACAATGATGGCGTATCTTGTTTATTTATTTTAGGCACTAAAGACATAGAAGTTTCAGCGGCTCCAGGATTGGACATAAGTTATTATTTAACATTAACTGATGCTCAAACACCAGCCAATCCTATCCCTAAAAATGTACCTTATTGTAATATCAATAGTGCTTTTACACAAACATTGTACATTAGAGTTGTAGATCCATTAGCTCCAGGATGTTATTCCATAACAACATTACAATTAATTGTAAATCCGAAACCAGTTCCTAATCCGGTGATTACCGATTATCAATTGTGTGATGTAAATAATTCACCTGATGGAATAGAGCAGTTTAATTTACCAACAAAAGATACCGAGATTATTAACGGTCAAGCTTCTATGGTGGTGAGTTATTATTTAACTCAAGCTAACGCTACAAACCAAGTAAATCCATTACCTAGTTTATATACTAATGTGGTTCCAAATCTTCAAATCATTTGGTTTACCATCAAAAATACGATTACAGGATGTAGTTCTGTTGGCTCATTTAATTTAGTGGTTAACCCACTGCCGATAGTGACGGTGAATAGTCCAACAGTTTGTCAAGGATCACCTGCTACGGTAACTGCGACAGTAACTACTTCTGGAACCTTTAGTTATGTTTGGACCGTTCCTTCAGTACCTAATCCGGGGAATGTATCTACTTTTTCTACTTTGATACCGGGAGTTTATAGTGTTGTGGTAACCAATACCGTTACAGGATGTGTTAGCGCGAGTGCTTCGGGAACTGTGAGTCAGATCGTTGCTCCTGTGATTACCGCTCCAACAGACTATATTGTTTGCGACGACAATAATGATGGAGTTTCTTGTTTGTTTACTTTAGGGACAAAAGACTCAGAGATTTCCACCCAGCCTGGAATTCAAATCACGTATCATTTAACCCTAACGGATTCTCAAACTGGAGCTAATCCTATTCCTAAAAACGTCCCTTATTGTAATATCAATAGTGCCTTTAGTCAGATTATCTATGTTAGAGTTGTAGACACATTAAATCCAACGGTATGTGCTTCGTATACTACTTTACATTTGATAGTGAACCCAAAACCAGTGGCTCATATTCCAACTGATTATCATGTTTGTGATGATAATACGGATGGCATTGCGGTGTTTGATTTGACAGACGTTGTTACGCCTCAGGTTTTAGGAGCGACTTTATCAGCGGCTGATTATACGGTTACCTATTATGCTTCTTTGGCGGCTGCACAAGTTCCAACTAATGCGATAACACCAGCGAGTAGTTATTCTGCTTCTAGTGGAACGGTTTGGATTCGAATTCAAAATAATACGACCGGATGTTTTGACATTATTACCGTTAAATTATTTGTAGACCCATTGCCAACAGCTTTGTCTTTCTATCCACAATTTGAAGTTTGTGAAACAGTAG
>CAIRMK010000335.1 GCA_903879645.1 uncultured Bacteroidota bacterium | reverse complement strand
GCTGTAAAATTAGTTATATTAAAAAATAATTAAATTTTAACATGTTTTAAAATTTAAATTACAAATAAAAATGACTGAAAATAAATCTATAATTTATAGAAATACTGCAATTTCAACTTGGTTAGATTACATCCAATTAAAATTTGAAGACGCAAATTATTTTGAAATTAATCAAGATAAGGAAGATTGCATTGTAATAAAAAGCAAAACCAATAATACTGAAATACGATTTTACGGTTATAATAAAATTGACCAAACTATTTTAGATTATCAATTTTCAAATGATGATTGTAGGGGTTGGAGTGGAAAAACTTGTGATAAAGATAATGCAAAATATAGAACGTTAAGCCAAGTCAATTTAAACAGGATGGACAAAGTTTTAGATACTCCAATTTATAAAGGTTGGTATTCTGAAGATTTTTATTTAGGAAATAAATTTTATAAATCAAATTCATATAGCAACAAAAACAAATCAAAACTTATAGCAAAACATGCTTCCGAAAAACTAGGAATTTTAATACTTCTTCTATTTCCTATTTCAAAAATAATAAAATTTTTAGCAAAAAAAGGAATTAACGGAAAATGCAAAAAGACCATCATTGAGCCTATTATAAAATAGTTAAACACTTAATTAACTATAAAAAAAGTTGCCAAAAGAAATTATGACAACTTTTTTTTTATTGAAACAAATAGTCACACAACGAATGTTTTAACTAAGCACTTACATAATGTTCTTGCTTTTGTAGCTTAAAAATAGGGTCCAAAATTTGAGCCAACTGATTGAATTCAATTAAAAAAGCATCGTGTCCATGAATAGAGTTAATTTCAGTATAGAATACATTCTGCTTAATGCATTTTAATTGTTTATAGGTTTCTCGATTTTCATCGGCAATAAAAAAATAATCAGTATCTACGGAAACAAGGTGAATGTTCGACTGAATTTCAGCAACTACTGAGAGAAAATCTTTTCTATTTCGGGTAATATCATTAGTTTTTAATAAATGGTTCATCAGTTTATAAGCCGATAAACGAAAACGGTTTTTCAATTTGAATCCGTGATTAATTAACCAATTCTCTATTTGAAAAATGGATAAATTATCTTGTTTACTTCTTTGAAAGCGTTGGTTGATTGATTGTGGGGTTCTATACAATAACATGGCATGCAATCGAGCATCCACGATAGGATCATCCGAATTGTTTAAAATTTGGTCTTGAATCAAGACATTAGCAATTACCCAATCGGTCGCTTTCCAATCAGTAGCTATTGGAATAAGATTTTGAATTCGCTTTGGTAATAACGCAGCCATTTCCCAAGCGACAGCTCCACCAAGACTCCCTCCTATCACAGCAAATACATCAGTGATTTGCAAATAAAGTAGTCCTTCCCAAAATAGTCGAGCAATATCACGAATAGTAAAATCTTGATAACTCGAAATTAGATTTTCAAAGTTATTGTCAAATCCATTACCCGGAATATTGAAAGCAATTACTGTAAAATGATGGGTATCGATGGTTTTATGTTCTCCTATCAAATCATTCCACCATCCATTTTCTCCTGTAACATTGGAATTACCAGTCAACGCATGATTGACTACCACTATGGGACCCGTTCCGATTGGCAAACCAAAGGTTTGATAGAACAATGGAATATAAGCCAATTGCTTTCCATTTTCTAAACCAAAATTAAAGACTTGTATTCTTTCTAAATTCTTCATGATAGCTTTTTTTTAAAACTGCCTCCAACCGCGAAATTGGAGACAGTCAAAACAAACAAACAAAAACCTAAACTAATTTTTCTATGGGAAGTGTGGCAAACACCGACTTCAAATCGGCTTTCAAATCTTCGATATCTTCTATACCAACAGATAGGCGAATTAAATCTTTAGTTACTCCTGTCGCTTCTTGTTGCTCATCCGAAAGTTGTTGGTGGGTAGTACTGGCAGGATGAATAATCAATGATTTAGTATCTCCAATGTTCGCTAAAAGCGAAAACAATTGGGTACCATCAGCAACTTTCTTGGCAGCTTCAAATCCACCTTTTAATCCAAAGGTCACAATACCGCTTTTTCCTTCTGGTAAGTATTTATCGGCTAAGTCTTTGTATTTAGAAGTTGCTAATCCAGGATAGTTTACCCAAGCTACTTGTTCTTGTTTTTGAAGCCATTGCGCTAAAGCGAGAGCATTTTCGCTGTGTTTTTTAATTCTGATTTCCAAAGTTTCCAATCCTTGAATCGTTTGAAAAGCATTAAACGGACTCAAAGCAGCACCAAAATCACGCAATCCTTCAATACGAACTTTAGCTATAAAAGAGGCTGCTCCTAATGCTTGGTAATATTGTAACCCATGATAGCCTGCTGAAGGTTCTGTGAATTCTGGGAATTTTCCATTACTCCAATCGAAGTTTCCAGCATCGATAATTACACCACCTAAAGAGGTTCCGTTCCCGGTGATAAATTTGGTAAGGGAGTGAATAACAATATCCGCTCCGTATTGAATTGGGTTAAGCAAAAAAGGTGTGGCAACAGTATTGTCAACAATAAAAGGCACTTTGAACGCTTTGGATTCTTTCGCTATTGCTTCCAAATCGAGCACGTCTAATTTTGGATTTCCTAAACTTTCAACAAAGAAAGCTCTTGTATTTTCTTGAGCCGCTTTGGAGATCATGCCCAGAGGGATTTTCATCGTGACGCCGTCATCACTTCTGCCCGGATCGAAGCGGTATTTACAGGGAAAGACGGCATTCCCAATTTTGATTTTATCAGGATATTCGCTGTCAATCTCTATTAAGCCGATTAAAAGCGACTCAATCAACAATTTTAATTTCGATTTATCTTCAGCAGAAACTTCATCTAATGTTATTAAAGAACTTAAG
>CAIRMK010000334.1 GCA_903879645.1 uncultured Bacteroidota bacterium | reverse complement strand
TATGGTATTCAAGGAAATTTAATTTCTACGACAACCTCTTTTAAACCAATTATTTCTATTAAAGACCTTGCAAGGGGAAACTATTTTGTCAAAATTCAATTTACAAATAACGTGGAGGTGACCAAAAAACTAATGGTTGAATAGCTTATCTTATGAGAAAAATTTTATTGCTTTTTATGTCGGCCATAGCCTTGGGGCAAAATGTTACTAAATCTATCCGATTGTTACCTGATACGGGGCAAACGACAAGTTATACTGCAACTGTTGGAGAAGACAATGATTATTCGATTAATGTACCATCCTTTACCGATAATGGAAATGGCACCATTACAGATATGGTAACTGGCTTAATGTGGCAACAAGTTGATGGTGGTGAAATGACTATTGAAAATGCTTCTACTTATTGTAATTCATTGACTTTAGGAGGGTATACGGATTGGAGACTGCCGACCCCCATGGAATCATTTAGTATTTTAAACTTACAACGAAACAATCCTGCTCTGAATACTACTTATTTTCCTTCGAGCGGCGCAGATTATTGGTGGACGAATACTTTTCAGATGAATGACAATACAAAAGTATGGTGCACTAATGCTGGTGGTGGTATAGGCAACAAACCAAAATTAGAAACCATTAGTGCTGGCGGGAATAAAAGTTATCATGTGAGGGCAGTTAGAGATAGTACCGTTCCCACAACATTAGCTAATCATTATACTGATAATGGCGATGGAACTGTTACAGACAATCTCACGCAATTAGTCTGGCAAAAAGTGCCCACTACAACGGCTCTTACTTGGGAACAAGCTCTTAGTTATGCGGAAGGGTTGACCTTAGCAGGAGTGTCAGATTGGCGTTTACCTAACATTAAAGAATTACAATCGTTAAATGATGAAGGGGCAATGAATCCGTCTGTCAATACCACGTATTTTAGTGCCATTGGCGTCAAAAATTATTGGTCTTCTACTACTTTATTGCCTAATCCCAGTAATTTAACGAGTGCCTGGTATTGGAATACCCAATTTGGAATTACGACTTATGACACCAAAACGAATACTAATTATGTTATTTGTGTTAGGGGTATTCCCACTAGTCTGTCTTATCATGAAGTTGTAAAAGAGGCGAATAGTATGCAAGTTTTTCCCAATCCGTTTCGCTCAAAAATACATATTTCAAATTCAAAAGGTACTGAAGTTTATGAATTATACAACGAAGTCGGTATATTAATCTATGTCGGTAACTCCCCTGACAAACAAGATTTTTCAACATTACAGAATGGTATTTATTTCTTAAAAGTTACTGGAACATCAACATTTTTTAAGTTAGTCAAACAATAATTGATGGATTATATTTACAACATTACTCAGTATCTTCCATTAGGATTTACCCATGTTATTCCATTAGGTTTTGATCATATACTATTTATATTGACTTTATTCTTTCTAAATTCCAAAATACAATCTGTCATTATTCAATGTTCTGTTTTTACTCTAGCACACAGTCTATCCTTAGGATTGGCTACTTCGGGTTGTATTTTACCCAATTCTACTTACATTGAACCACTAATTGCTTTTTCGATACTTTATACTGCTATTGAAAATATAGTCCTTACAAGAGTTAATCCTTTTCGTTTGGCAATCATTTTTGTCTTTGGTTTGATTCATGGGATGGGTTTTGCCTCAGCTTTGCAACAAATAGGAATTCCCAAAGAAGAATTTTTCACTTCTCTGTTTTCCTTTAATATTGGCGTAGAGCTGGGTCAGATTGTAGTTATTCTTTTGGCCTACTTCTTAATCAGTAAATGGTTTGCGGCTAAAAGTTGGTATAAAGAGCGTGTTGTTTATCCTCTATGTTCCCTTATCGGATGTGTCTCTTTGTATTGGCTAATTGAAAGAATTTTGTCGTAATTTAACCGATGTTGAACTCCCAATAGTAAAGGACACTTTTACCTAGAATTCTCGTTTTCACAAAAAATTCCAACTATTTTCATAGTTGGAATTCAAAAGGTTAGGTTGATTGTGTTGTTTATACTGTCATTGAAAACAGTTCTGTTTGTGGTGCATTGCGTTTTAAACGAAGGTCAAAAGCCATGCATAGGTTTCTTACGAAAGGTTTTCCTTTTTCAGTCACTTTTATGGATTTGTCTGTAATTGTAATCAGACCATCCACTTCCATTTCGTGTAATTGGTGGATAATATCGGGTAATTCATTGAAAAATTGATTGTCATTTTCCCATGAAGTTTCGAATTGACACATTAAATTTAGAATGTGTTTGCGGATGATTAAATCTTCCTCTGTTAAAATATGTCCTCTAAATACTGGCAATTCATTACTTTCTAATCTTTTATAATAGTCTTCAATTGTTTTTTCATTTTGTGCAAAACTGTACCAGCTATCACTTATTGACGAAACGCCTAAGCCGATCATTAGTTGGGTTTTAGAGGAAGTATATCCCATAAAGTTACGGTGTAATTTCCCTTCTTGGAATGATTCAAACATAGAATCGGTTTCTAAGGCAAAATGGTCCATACCGATTTCGTGATAATTGTTGGCCGCTAATCGTTTTTTACCTTCTTCGTACAGTTTTCTTTTGGCATCATCTTTTGGTACGTCTTCGCCTTTAAATCCGCGTTGTCCGTTACCTTTTATCCAAGGCACGTGTGCGTAGCTATAGAAGGCTAAACGATCGGGTAGTAGTGATTTGGTTTTGTCAATAGTGTCAATTACATCTTCCAAGGTTTGGAATGGCAATCCGAATATTAAGTCGTGGCCGATCGAAGTATATCCAATTTCTTTGGCCCAAAAGGTCACTTTGGCTACATTATGAAACGGTTGGATTCTATGAATGGCTGTTTGTACTTTTTCAGAATAATCTTGCACTCCAAAGCTCACGCGTCGGAATCCTAAATCATACAATTTTTGCAAATGCGATCTGGTGGTATTGTTTGGGTGTCCTTCAAAACTAAATTCGTGTTCTTTGGCTTTTACTGCGCGTTCGAATATTCCATTAATGAGTGTTTCTAAATTTGTCGGTGAGAAAAAAGTTGGTGTTCCGCCGCCTAAATGGATTTCTTTGATGATTGGTTTGTTTGGAAACAAATCGCAATACAGATTCCATTCTTTTAGAACCGCGGTAATGTAGGGGTTTTCCACCTCATGATTTTTCGTAATCCTTTTGTTGCAACCACAAAAAGTACACATGCTTTCGCAAAATGGTAAGTGAACGTATAAGCTAATTCCTTCAGTGGTATTGCTTTCTTCAAATGATTTTAGGAACGTTTGTTTCCATTTCTCCACTGAAAACAAGTCTTCTTCCCAATAAGGAACTGTAG
This sequence comes from uncultured Bacteroidota bacterium, assembly GCA_903879645.1. Taxonomy (GTDB): domain Bacteria; phylum Bacteroidota; class Bacteroidia; order Flavobacteriales; family Flavobacteriaceae; genus Flavobacterium. The sequence continues at coordinate 7,734 of CAIRMK010000334.1, read as the reverse complement.
GGTAGCTGGTGTATCTTGGACCAGGAACATTGTATTTTTGTATTAATGAAACAGACATTGTGTATTTGCTTTAAGTTCCAAAAGTAGTGTGAGAAGCCTAAATAAAAAATGATAATTATCATGTAAGAAAAAAGCTCACTTTTTAGAGTGAGCTTTTTACCTTTTTATTTGTTCAGATTTTGGATCTGTTTTAATTTGTCTTTCCAGCTTACTAAATCTTCTTTGTGTCTTTCAATCGTTTTTCTAACTTCGGTTACAATTGAATTTTCTTTTTTGGCGTTTTTAGTATTTTGGAAGAATTGAATGTTATTTTCTAATTGGAAAATTTCATTTTGCACTTCATCGATTTTACGCATGATGAAAATTTTCTCGTTGTCTAGTTTTCTAGTATCTTCCGATCCAGAGATATTATCCAATCTATTTGCGAAGCGCAATTGTTCGTTTTCTTTTTTGCTAGAGCTTAATTTTTCAAACAAGGCATCTAGGATTTTATTGAATTTTCCTTCAATATGTCTTCTGTTGAAAGGTACTTTACCGATTGATTTCCATGCTTCGATATGTACTTTTATAGCGTCTAAATCCGTTTTGTGATCGCCGACTAATTCAAAAGAGCGCAAGGTGTCTAAGTATTCTTTTTTCTTTTCAAAAGCAGCTACTTCGTCAGCATTTTCTTCCGATTTACTTTCTTTTAGTCTTTCAAAATAATGATTGCAAGCCGCTTTAAATTCTTTCCAAAGGGAGTCTGAAAATTTTCTAGGCACGTGACCGATTAATTTCCACTCTTCTTGAATTTGTTTCATCATTTGCGTTGTTGCCACAAAATCTTCAGCGTCTTTTAACTCATTTGCTTTATCAACTAAGGCTTGTTTTTTATTTAAATTATCATTTTGGTCTTTCTTAATTTCTTTATAGAAAGAGTTTTTTAATACGTTAAAGTTTCTAACCGCTTCTTTAAAAGTTGCCCAAGTCGCTTCATTTACTTCACTAGGCACTTTTCCAGTGGCAAAGAATTCATTGCGTAAGGCTTCTACTTTTACAATTTGATTTAGCCAAGCTTGGTGCGAATCTACTTTCTCTTGTGCTAACACTTGAAGTTGTGCAATAATTCTGTTTTTCTTTTCTAGATTATCGGTTTCTTTTGCTCTAAAACCTTCATAAAAAGCTTCGCGTTTGTCGTGCATTTGTTTGGTCAATTCACTGAATTGTTTCCAAAGTTCCTCACGGTGTTCTCTTGAAACGGGACCGATATCTTCTTTCCAGATTTTATGTAAATCTTGTAATTCACGGAATGATTTATTGATATCTACTTCGTTCACCAATTCAGAAACGCGTGCAATAATACGTTGTTTATGCTCTAGGTTATTTTTAAATTCAATATCACGTGCTTCTCTGTCTAAATGTAAAAAGTCATAGAAGTTTTCAATATGAAAATGGAAGTTATTCCAAACGTGGTTGTATTTATCTTTTGGAATTGGGCCAGCTACTTTCCAACGTTCTCTAATATCGTTTAGTTGTTTTAGAGAGTTTGCAATATTAGCTCCAGGATTGTGTACCAAATTTTTCAATTCTTCTACAATGGCCATTCTGTTTTCTAAGTTCGCTTTTAGGTTGTTTTGTAACGACTTAAAGTGCGTGTTTTTTTTATCTCTATACTGATTGTATAAGGTATCGAATTTTGTTTTTAAAGGAAAACTATAATGAAAGTCTTCGGTTGTATCTGGGTTTTCAGCATGAAATTCATCTTTTTTCTCATCAATAAAGTGATAGTATTTGGATAAAAATGCCTTTTTAATTTCTTCTACATGTTCTCTTACCGACATTACTTGTTCCACAGCCACAAGAGTTTCCAGTTCCTCTACCAATTTATCCATTGGTAAGGCTTCATAATCCTGAAAAGGGATATCATGACGCCCTTTGATAGTTTCGTCTTCACTTTCTTCTGCATTGGCATCGGCAATCGCATTGACAGCGATGTTGCTTTCTTCTTCTGCTATCGATATGTTTTCTTCTTGTTTCTCGTGTTCGTTGCTGTTATTAAGTTCCGTAGTTGCTACTGGTACTTCGATAATTTCTTCTGCCACTGTTTCTGGAACTGCTTCCACAACAGGCTCTTTCGTTTCAGCAATTGCTTCTGGAGCTGTTTCAATTGGAGCTTCTTCAATTTCTTCTCCTACTAAATCTTCTACTTCTAGCACTTTTTCTTGTTCCAATTCCGCCACTAATGGTGCTTCCACTTCGGTGTCGGGCACTAATCCTGCCACAGGTTCTACTGTTTCAGTATTTGCTTCAACTTCTTGACTATCAGCGTGAATCATCTCTTTAGGCTCCGTTTTTACGTTTCCGTCTACCGCGTTTTCGTTAACTGGTAGGTTATCATTCATTTCTTCTAACATTTTTTTAAATGTGTAAGGTTATACAATTTTGAGGGCGAAAGGTACTAAAGTGTAGTCAAAAAACCAAGAAATGCAATGGTTTCTGTTAAATTTTTATTTTTGATAAATGGGAAAAGTGTTGTAGAATGCACTTATTTATTCCAAATTTTCCAGGCTTTTTCGGCTTGAAAAACCAACATTTCATAGCCGTTTTTTACGACAGCTCCCTTTTTCTTTGCTTTCTTCAGGAACTGAGTTTCTTCTGGGTTGTAGATAAGATCAAACGCAATGTGTTTTTCTGTGAAAAACTGATAGGGAATGGGAGGGAATTCTTTGGTGTTTGGACTGGTTCCGACAGGTGTGCAATTGATAATAATGTGGTAATTATCAAATGTGGTGGTGTTGATTCGATTGTAATCGATGGCATTTTCCGACGTTTCTCGGGACACATAGGTATACAATATACCCATTTGTTCCAAAGCAAAGGCAACGGCTTTGGCGGCTCCTCCTGTACCAAGAATTAATGCTTTTTTGTGGTGGGGTTGTAAAAGGGGTTCCAGTGCTTTTTTAAAGCCATACCAGTCGGAGTTATATCCTTTTAAGTTCCCTTTTTTTGTAAATCGAATCACATTCACGGCGCCAATTTTAAACGCTTTTTCGGATAAGGTGTCCAAATAGGGTAGGATTGCTTCTTTGTAGGGAATCGTCACATTTAGTCCTTTTAAGTCAGGGTTGTTTTTTAGAATAGTTGGAAATTCTTCTATGGTAGGAATATCAAAATTCTCATAGCAACAGTCCTCGAAAAGCTCGTGTGAGAATTTTTCAGTAAAGTATTTTTTGGAAAAGGAATACGAAATGTCTTTGCCCAGTAATCCGAATTTTTTTTGAGTTTCCAAGGTGTTATTCTTTACAATTAAAAAAACCATTAAGCCATTAAGAAAATCCTTAATGACTTAATGGTTTACTTTTTCTATTATGGGTGTTATTCTATTATTTATTGTGTTTTTCAATCCAATTCTGTACTTTTTTTCTGGCCCAAACGACAGGAAATGATTTTTCTAAAATAGTACGTTTTTTAAAATTTAATCTCAAGCCATTGCTTAAATGGAACGTTCCTTTTTTATCATCGGCTGCCATAAAATACAAGCCAGCTAATCGATATTCGATTTCATAGGCTTCTGGGAAATATTCAGTCGCTAATAGTAAGGTTTGAATAGCTGTTTCAAATTCTCCTAAAAATTGCAATAGGTCTACCCAAAATAGCCAAGTGTCCAATTCACAGTCGCCAAATTCAACGGCTTTTCTGTATCCCATTTCCGCCTCTTCATAAAACTTCATGGCTTTATTGATGGTGGCATAGCGTTTCCAATAATCACGGTTTTGACCGTCAATGGCTATTGCTTTGTTGACGTAATACAATGCTTTTTGGTAGTTTTTTTGGCGTAGATAAAAATCAGTTATGGCAATCCAACCTTTGTCTAAAAGTGGGTCTTCATGAACGGTTTTATCAAAATATTTAATGGCTTCGGCTTTGTTGCCTAATTTTTCGTAACATTTTCCAATACGCAATAAGGCATAGGAGGTAGGGTCGTCTAACTCTAACGTTCTTTTATAGTTTTCTATAGCTTCTTCATACCGTTTTAAACGCTCTAACGCTTTTCCATTTTCCATATAGGCCCCAATGAATTCGTCGTCAATGTAGGTAGCAAATTCAAAGGAACGAATTGCGTTTTCATAGTCTTTCAATCCATAATACAATCTTCCTTTTTGATGCCAGGCAATTTCGCTATAGGGATTTTTGTCAATGTATTTTTTAAGGAACTCAATGGCTTCTAAATTTTGGTCTAAAAACTCATAGCAATAGACCACATTGTAGAGTGCTGATTGGTCCTCAATTTCCTCTTCCAAACATTTAGTAAAGTTTTCTTTTGCTTTTTCTAAGTTGTCCATGAAAAGATATTCCATTCCAATTAAGTTATAGACATCACCACAGTCATCGGTGTATTTTAAAGCTTCTTGCAACAACTCCACCGCTTTTTCGTGGTTGTCTCTTTTAGAATAAATATTGGCTTTTTGGATAAATATTTCTTCATTAGTTGGCTCAATAGCATACAATTCATTCAACATTTTTTCTGCAATGTCCAACTTGTCTTCGTAGACTAACATTTCAATCTGAACTAGCTTTAAGCCAGTGGATTTCGGATGTTGTTCTAAACCTAATTTTAAAGCCTTTTTTGCTAAATTGGCTTTACCCATATCCAAGTAATGAAGAATAATTTCTTCAAATTCCTCTGAATCAAAAAAGAAAACTTTATTGGTTTTCAACATCGACTCAAATTTTGATAAGGATAAATTGTAGTCTTCTTCGTCGTGTTCCAAATGCATAGCTTTTTTATTTAAAATTATCCATAATAAAAGTAGTTAACTCTTATCTATAAACGAGGAAGTTCGTTTTTTGTTTTGAACAATTTAATTAACAGAAAATTAATTACGAATTACGAATTACGAATTAGGAATTACGAATTGAAGATTGTATTTCCTCCATTACATCCAACATAATCTTACATCCTTCTCTAATTTCCTCTTCTGAAATTGTTAGGGGCGGTGTTATTCTGATGGCTTTCCCTTCAAACAGTAACCAAAATAGAATTAACCCTTTGTCTTGACAACGCAAAATAATCTGATTTGTTATTTCGGCATCTGCTGTCATCGCTGCGAGCATTAATCCTTTTCCTCTTACTTCTTGTATCAAAGGATGTACCAAAAGCTCACGGAATAGTTTTTCTTTGCTTAAAGATTGCGCTGCGTAGTCTTTTTCCAGCACTTCTTGTAGTGTGGCTAAGCATGCTGCCGCTATGACAGGATGTCCGCCAAAAGTGGTAATATGTCCCAATTTTGGATCATGGCTTAATAAGTCCATGTATTTTTCGTTGGCAATGAATCCGCCGACGGGCATTCCCCCTGCCATTCCTTTTCCGATAATTACGACATCAGGAACGACATTATAGTTTTCAAATCCGAATAGCTTACCTGTTCGCCCAAATCCCGGTTGGATTTCGTCTACGATGAGTAGGGCGCCTACTTCTTCACAACGTTTTTTGACTTTGGCCAAGAAGTCATTTTCGGGTTGGATAAATCCGGCCCCTCCTTGAATGCTTTCCAAGATTATTCCTGCTGTTTTGGTTGTAATTTTTTGAATGTCTTCTTCGTTATTGAAGGTGATAAAATCGACATCTGGAATTAAGGGGCGAAAGACTTGCTTGCGTTCTTCAAATCCCATGACGCTCATCGACCCCATCGTATTGCCGTGGTAGGCATTGTGGCACGAGATTAATTGGCTTCTTCCGGTGACTCTTCGCACTAACTTTAGGGCGCCTTCACAAGCTTCTGTCCCAGAGTTCACTAAATAGACTTTATTTAACGTGGGTGGTAAGTGTTCGACCAACAATTTGCAGTACTGTACGGCAGGACTTTGTGAATATTCGCCATACACCATTACATGTGAATATTTGTCTAATTGGTCTTTGATGGCTTGGTTTACTCTTGGGTGTTGGTGTCCCAGTGAACAGGCTGAAACCCCTGCTACAAAGTCGAGGTAGGATTTGTTGTTGGTATCGTATATGTACGACCCTATAGCATGCGACACCTCCATTCCTAAAGGATAGGGAGAGGTTTGAGCTTGGTATTTTAAAAAATCGTTATTCATGGGTTGTTTTCAATATTACAAAAATGGTTACTGCAAATTCGCAAATTATTTTTTTTTTAATTTAGGGTTTATTATCCTTAGTTACGTTGGATATACTAGTGAATGGTATTTTTGTAGCAAATTTATGAAAATAGCCTCAACTCAAATCGTTATTAAGATTTTTTTATTCCATGATTGAAATGCGTTTCAAATATTTATATTTGTTGCATCATGTATAAAACAACATCCTCATGAAAAAAGTTCTATTGCTTGCCCTAATTGGGCTTTCGCTGTCTGCTAATGCACAAACAAAAAAAACAAAGTCTAATGCCAATACAAAAAAAGTGACCGTTGTGGAAAAGAAGAAAGTAGTTTATCAAGTTTTTACTCGATTATTTGGAAATAAAAATACCACTAATAAGCCTTGGGGCACCATTGAAGAGAATGGGGTAGGGAAATTCAAAGATTTTACTGACAAAGCCTTACAAGAAATCAAAAAACTAGGGGTGAATTATATTTGGTATACGGGAGTGCCTCACCATGCTTTAGTGCGGGATTACACTAAATACGGCATTTCGAATGATGATCCCGAGGTAGTAAAAGGTCGTGCTGGTTCTCCTTATGCGGTGAAAGATTACTATAATGTCAATCCGGATTTGGCGGTTGATCCTGCCAAACGCTTGGAAGAGTTTGAAGCTTTGATTGTTCGCACGCACAAAAACGGACTTAAAGTTATCATTGATATTGTTCCTAACCATATTGCTCGTAAATATGTGAGTTTATCGAATCCTCCGGGGTGTTCGTGACTTTGGCGCTGATGATAATACTCAAATAGAATACGGTAGAAACAATAACTTCTACTATATACCTGGGCAACATTTCCAAGTGCCAACTTCGGATACTTATAAACCTTTGAATGGTGAAAAAAATCCAATGATTGATGGTGCTTTTGATGAAAACCCTGCTAAATGGACGGGTAATGGTTCGCGTATGGCAAAACCGGACATCAATGATTGGTATGAAACGGTTAAAGTAAACTACGGAATCCGTCCTGATGGTTCTAAAGATTTTCCTGAATTGCCAGCAGGTTTTGATAAGAAATCCTATAAAGAACATTACGAATTTTGGAAAGACAAATCTGTACCCAGTTCTTGGACTAAATTTAGAGACATTGCTTTGTATTGGACTTCTAAAGGGGTGGATGGTTTCCGCTATGATATGGCAGAAATGGTACCGTATGAATTCTGGAGCTACATGAACTCGGCAATCAAAATGAAAAACCCGGATGCTTTTATATTGGCAGAAGTTTATAATCCTAACGAATATAGAAACTACATCTATCTAGGTAAAATGGATTATTTGTATGATAAAGTAGAAACCTACGACCATCTAAAAGCGGTGATTCAAAACAAGACTACACCTGATGGACTTTCGGATATTCAACACCGTACTGCGGATATTGAGCACCATATGTTACACTTTTTAGACAACCACGACGAACAACGATTGGCGAGTCCTGAGTTTGCTGGTAGTGGTGAAAAAGGAAAACCATTAATGGTGGTTTCGGCCACGATTGGTAGTTCTCCGACTATGATTTATTTTGGACAAGAAGTAGGTGAGGCAGGTAATGAGAATGGTGGTTTTGGTACTCATTCCAGAACGTCAATCTTTGATTAT
>CAIRMK010000333.1 GCA_903879645.1 uncultured Bacteroidota bacterium | reverse complement strand
TTTTAGCGGCATCAAACTTTTTAGCGGCTTCTCCTTTTCTAATTATTTTTATGGATTTGATAGCGTCATCTACTTTGATTTTATTGACTACTTCCATTCCTTTTTCAATCACATGACCAAAGATGGTATGTTTTCCATCCAACCAAGGCGTCTCTTTTATCGTGATAAAAAATTGACAACTATTGGTTCCAGGTCCAGAATTAGCCATGGCCAAATAACCACCTTTGTCAAATTTTAAATCGGTAATTTCATCTTTAAATTTATAGCCTGCATCCCCAGATCCATTTCCTAAAGGATCGCCTCCTTGAATCATGAAATCTTCAGCATCACCATTATTTTTTGAAATCACTCGGTGAAATCGTAACCCATCATACAAAGGTCTTCCTTTGTACGTTTCGCTAACAAATGCGTTGGTTCCTTCGGCAAGTGAAACAAAATTAGCTACAGTAATAGGCGCTTTGGTGTAGTCCAATTGTACTAAAACGGTTCCTTTTGCCGTTTCAATTTCGGCATACAATCCATCCGATAAATTGTTATGATTTTTTCCTTTGCAGCCTACAAATGCTACAGTAATAAGTACGAGTACGACACTAATTAATCTTTTCATTTTACTAAATTATTCTTGAGTTGTTTTATTTACAGGTTTAAAATCAGTTAAGGTAACGGTGCAAATCAAAGGCTCGTTAGTGCCAATTCTTCTATTGTCACCATGATAGCCATAGGCCATGTGGGAAGGAAATAAAAAGGTCACTTTCTCGTTTTTATGCATCAATTTAATTCCGTGACGCAATCCCATCATGATATTTTGTTTGTCCACTATATACGATTGAGACTTCAATTCCAATTGTGAATAAATTACTTTTCCTTGAATGTCTTTTATCTCATAGTCAAAGTTAGCCACATCACCTTTTTTAGGATGAAGTGTGTCTTTATCATTTTTATTCTCATAATAATACCAATAGCCTTTTTGGGAAGCGATGTATTTAATGTTCGGATTGCTTTTAATAATTGAATCTATTTGTCCTTCTTCACCTTTTATTAGTTTCTTATTACGCTCTGCCGATTCTTTCATGAATGTTCCAGAAGAATGCGATATTGGCATGCGAGCTTGTTGTTGCTTACAACTCACCAACAGCAACACAGCAAAACATACAACCAAAAGAGTTTTTATATTTTTCATAGATTAGATATTGATATTTGAAACTATTTGCTCAAATTTTTTAATTGTATTGGCTAAAGAATCATTCGATTTTCCTCCAGCAGCATTAATATGACCACCTCCACTAAAATGTTCTCTAGCAAATTGATTCACATCAAAAGCTCCTTGCGAACGGAACGATATTTTAATGATATTCTCATCACGATGTTCAATAAAAATCGCTGCAAAAATAATGCCTTTTATGGTTAAACCATAATTTACAATACCTTCTGTATCGCCTTTGATATAATTAAATTCATCCAATTCTTTTTGCGAAAGCGAAATATAAGACGTTTTTTTATCAAAAAGTACTTTCATGTTTTGCAAGGCTCTTCCTAATAGTTGTAACCTATCATAAGAGTTATTGTCAAAAATCAAAGTGGGAATCTCCGAATTGTTTACTCCCAAATCAATAAACTCAGCTACAATTCTATGGGTAGTCCCAGTTGTTTTAGGAAAACGGAATTGCCCCGAATCGGTCATGATACCCGTGTAAAGACACGTACCAATGGTTTTGTCAATCAAAGATTTCTTGTTTAAAAAACCAATAAAATTATAAATCATTTCACAAGTCGAACCAAAAGCAGTATCCGAATAGGTATAGGTGGCATACCCATCTGGCAACTGGTGATGATCAATCATAATCATCGGAACGGTAAGTTTATTCAACACTTGTTCCATTTCGCCAGTGCGGTGCAATGCATTAAAGTCTAATGTAAACACCAATTCAGCTTCTTGAAGCACCTTTGTGCAGGATACTCGGTCGTTTTCATACACTAAAACCGTTTCTGAACCCGGCAACCAAGCTAAAAAGTTAGGGAAATCATTGGGAGCAATGACTACAGGTTGGTGATTCAGTTTCAATAGAAAATGATACAAGCCAAGAGTAGAGCCCATCGCGTCTCCATCGGGACTGCGGTGCGGAATGATAGCAATTTTTTTAGGCGTTGCCAATAATTCACTAATGGCTTGAATGTCTTTTTCGTTCATGGGTGCGAAATTACATTTTTTTAACTGAAGTCGTTTAAACTTTTTTCAATTTTACATCCAATTGAAAAAAGTTTAAATGACTTTAATAGGGTAAACCATTTTAGCAAGAGTACAACATTGTAATACCTATAAATTTTCAAAATCAGAACGTAGCAATTTTTTATACAAATGATGTTTTGGTCCTTTTACTATTTGGGAGCTATAAATCCCAACAGAACCCGAACAAAAATAGGCAATCAAGCAGGCAAGTCCTATATAAATTCCGCAGTCAACACCAAAAAGTTCCATCCCCATAGCAGTGCAAGCAATTGGAGTATGTGTGGCTCCCGAGAATACCGCCACAAATCCCATCCCCGCTAAAAGAGCCACGGGCAAAGGAATAATTCCCGATAACGCACTTCCTAAAGTGGCCCCAACAAAAAACAAGGGAGTGACTTCACCACCTTTAAATCCCGAGCCAAGCGTAAAACAAGTAAAGAGCAATTTCCATAAGAAGTCAAAGTGATCACTCGGGTTTTGAAAAGCATCTACGATAGTGGGCAATCCCAATCCAACGAATTTTGAAGTGCCTAAAAAATAGAAACTCACTACTAAAACTGCACCACCAATCATCGGACGAATCGGAGGAAAGGTAATGTATTTTGAAAATAATGTAGTAAAGAAATGGGTTGTTTTAGAAAACAACATGGCTGACAAACCACAAAGAATCCCAACAGGGAAAATCCATGCCAGATTGATGAGACTCAACTCTGGAACAGTTGGTATGGAATAATGGGTGTGTTGTACGTGTAAAAGTTCCACAGTATAATAGGCAACAAAAGCGGTAAAGAATGACGGTAGCACACTACGATATTTCACTTTGCTAAAGAACAAGACTTCAATTGCAAATAAGGCTCCCGCAATAGGCGTTCCGAATACCGAAGCAAAACCGGCACTAATTCCAATAATCAATAGCGTTCTTCTTTCGGCTTTAGTTAAAGTGAATACTTTCGAGAATTGATCGGCAATCGCACTTCCCATCTGCACTGCTGTCCCTTCACGTCCGGCAGATCCTCCAAAAAGATGCGTCAATAAAGTACCAATTAAAACCAAAGGAGCCATCTTTAAAGGAATACGTTCTTTTGGTTGTTCGTATTCTTCCAAAATTAAATTATTGCCTTTTACGACTTCCTTGCCAAAGTAATGATAGAGTAAGCCAACCATTAATCCACCGATAGGCAACAACCAAACCAACACTAAATGCCGATCACGAAAGTTAGAAACCCATTGCAATGAAACCAAGAACAAAGCCGAAGCCATACCTGAAAGCAAACCCACAACCAAACAAAGCACGAGCCATTTGGTAGCGTTTTTTAGGAAAGTTTCTTTGGCTGGGTCGTGTTCCATTTATTATTGGCGGGTTTTGTTGTGATTTCAAATGTAATAAAATTTTGTTACATGGAGATTCACGTAGATGTACTAGATAGTTTGTTGATCACAAATGCTGTTAAAAAGGATTTAGTATTCCATTTTTTAATTCTGACTCACTAATTAGCAAACCAACATTTTTTTTTAATTCTTTTCTTGAGACTGGACAGAATTTTCAGATCGGTTTTGCTAAAATCTTCAGGTTTCTTTTTATTAGTAAGCCCTATTTGTCGCAGCAATAGTCCTATTGGCTCTTATATAAGCTTTGTTTATAAGCTTCATTTTATATAGTATAAGTCTTACACAAAGTAGTGGTTGTTAAAGTCCTGTTTGCTATGATGAATGTTCTGTTTACCATGATGAATGTTCTGTTTGCCATGTTGAATGTCCTGTTGGCTATGATGAATGTTCTTTTTACCATGATGAATGTTCTGTTGGCTATTATGAATGCTCTGTTGGCCATGATGAATGCTCTGTTGGTCGTGATGAATGTTCTGTTGACCATAATGAATGCTCTATTTGCTATAATGAATACTGATAATGTTTAATTAACTGTGTCAATCATCTTATAACATCACTATATCAAGGCTAGACGATGTGTTTAATAGTAGATTTGTTTTGAAGTTAATAGTATTAAAGCGCATAAATTCTGATTTATACTATAAAAATCTTCCCGCTAAGAAATCCTTGGTAGTTGCTCTTCAATTAAAGATATTACTAAACGTTTGCTTCTAAAGACAACCAAATCCAACGACCAAATCCAACGACCTTTTTTGAAATAAAATAATTTGTATGATTCCGGCAAGAATAGTACTTTTGCACATGAAATGCAATCTATACATTTTTAAAATATAAAATACTGATATTTAAATAAATAAGTTTTTAATTTTATTTAAAAACCTGTATATACAGCAAATAATGTTCCCACTTTCTTCCCACCTCTATTTATTTGCTTATTTTTGTAATCTAAAAAATGTTTAAATGAAATCAAGTGTTCTGTTTTCAAAAAAGAATA
>CAIRMK010000332.1 GCA_903879645.1 uncultured Bacteroidota bacterium | reverse complement strand
TCAAAAGCAATCGAATTAGCAAAAAAAACTGGAGCTAGATTACATATTTTCCATCTTTCTTCTGCTAAAGAAATGGATTTGTTTACCAATAAAATACCTTTAGAAGAAAAGCAAATTACTGCGGAAGTTTGTGTACATCATTTATGGTTTTCTAATGAAGATTACGCTACTAAAGGAAATTTTATTAAATGGAATCCTGCCGTAAAAACAGCAACTGATAGAGATGCTCTTTGGAAAGCTTTGTTAGATGATAGAATTGACGTTATTGCAACGGACCACGCTCCTCATACTTTAGAAGAAAAATCACGTGACTATTTGAATGCGCCTTCTGGAGGGCCCTTGGTTCAACATGCGGTGGTGGCAATGTTTGAGGCGTATCATCAAGGTAAAATTTCGGTAGAAAAAATCGTTGAAAAAATGTGTCACAACCCTGCTAAAATATTCAAAATTGAAAACAGAGGGTTTATTAAAGAAGGATTTTATGCCGATTTAGCTATCGTAAATCCAGCCAAGCCATGGAGTGTCAATAGGGATAATATTTTGTATAAATGTGGTTGGTCTCCTTTTGAAGGAACCAATTTCAAATCAAGAATTTCACATACTTTTGTAAATGGACATTTAGTATATGAAAATGCAAAAGTGAAAGAAATAAAAGCAGGAAAACGTTTGCTTTTCAATAGATAAATTTTAACAATGAAAAAAATCGTTTTGTTTATATTAGCATTATTATTCTTTACAATAAGTTGTAAAGATACTACTGTAAAAAAACCAAAAAATCTTATTGAAAGAAAAAAGATGGTTGACATTATCTATGATTTGGCACTTTTAGAAGCTGCAAAATCACAAACTTCTGGTACTTTAAGTTATCCAAAACCAATTGAGTTTATAAAAAATAAATATAAAGTTGATAGTTTGACTTTTGCACAAAGCACCCAATATTATGCTTCAGATATAAAAGACTATAAAAAAATGTATAATGAGGTCAAGGAAAGATTAAATGCCAATACCATTAAACTTAACGGGGGAAAGCCTTTGGTGCCTAACACAGATCAACCCATTGTAAAATAGTTATTTTCTGAGCGGAGCAAGAATTGTATCTAGATAAGTATCTATTTTTTCGAAAGTATAATTTAAATAAGTTTGTATTTTTTCATTTGAATATTTATCAGTATTCTGTAATGAAATGGAGCTGTGTTTTGATAGTTTTCTTTTCCCTCTTAATATTTTTGACATAAGGAAATCTATTCTCCACGCGAGGTTTAATAAAAATGAGGTAGCTTCTATTTTTGGTTTTTTAACTTCCAATTTTTCAGCTATTGTCGTTATGATGTCCTTATAAGTTCTGTTTTCCGAAATTAAAATAAAGCGTTCCCCACTACAATCAGAATCCATGAGTTGATTCATTATAGTAACCACATCAGAAACAGCAATATAACCAGTAGATCCCTGTGTATAAAAGGGGAATCCTTTTTTTATAGCTAAAATGAAAGTACCACTTCCTTGATTCCAAAAACCAGGTCCAAAAACTATACCTGGGTTTACAACAATTACTTGTAATCCTTCTTGAAGTCCACGCCAAACTTCCATTTCGGCACCATATTTAGAAATGGCATAATCACTGTGTGAAATTTCAGGATTCCATTCTGTTTCTTCTGTTACTTCGATTTCTCTCAAGGAAGCATTCCCAAGTGCAGCAATTGAGCTTACATGACATAGTTTTTTAACTTTTTTGTCAATACAAAAATTTACAATATTTGCCGTCCCTTCAATATTTGTTTTTCGAAGGTTTTCTTCATCGTCTGGATTGAAAGAAATAAATCCTGCACAGTGAAATACATAGTCTACATTTTCAAAAGC
>CAIRMK010000331.1 GCA_903879645.1 uncultured Bacteroidota bacterium | reverse complement strand
TCAGTAGTTCTCGATACATTTTTTTATTTCAAAAACTAACGCTTTTACAACAGAAAAACACTCGAAATGACGGTAGTAGTAGAAATGAGATTGAGAATGCGGATTGTGTCAATAATAAAAGCCCAACATTGCTATTAGGCTTTAAAAGCTCCCTCTTCCCGATAAAAATCGGGACAAGCTTTGGGCTCGAACCAAACATGATAGCGATCGGGATAATTAATAGCTAGATGCGGATTGTGTTTCCTTTTTCAGTAGTTCTCGATATATTTTTCTAATTCAAAAACTAACGTTTTTAAAACAGAAAAATACTCGAAATGACGGTAGTAGTAGAAATGAAATTGAGAATACGGATTTTGTCAATATAAAAAGCCCGACACTTTCGTACTGGGCTTTAAAAGCTCCCTCTTCCCGATAAAAATCGGTACAAGCTTTGGGCTCGAACCAACCCCGATAGCGATCGGGATAATTAACAGTCAGATGTAATTTTTTTACATGAAAAAAGCCCGACATTGCTGTCAGGTTTTAAAAAAGTTTCTCTTATTGACGAACAATACAGCTACAATGCTTTGATTGATTATGTAACTACTGGAAAATTAAATGGTTAAACTTGCCATAAAATTGCAAGAAGTTTATTTACTTTTCAATACTATTTCCAATCCGAACATAGTAAACACTAGAATAAGATGAATGATTAAAACTGCTTTCTGCCATTTTGGTCTGTCATTCCATTTTTGTTCTGTGTTGAATGGGTCAAATGCCAATGCAATTCCTAATGAAGCAGCACTTTGCATGTAATATTTAGAAAAAAATGCTTGATATAATCCTAAAAGTAGAAACCCGATGTAAAGAAATTTGTTAAAAGATGTTTTCATTTTGTTTTCATTTGATTTAATACAAAACTAGAAAGACACAATTAAACAAAATTGTATTTTTAAGACACTATTTAATTTCCCAAACCAATTTATCACCATCGACTTTATTAGTCACTTTAAAAAAATCTTTTGGATTATGATTTGTCAATTTTCTAAATTCTTTTATAAAATAGGATTGGTCGTAATAACCACCCTCATAGGTTATATCCGTTAATGTCTTTAGTTGATAATCATCCAATTTGGACGCTATTGAATTTCGAAATCTGTAAATTCTTCGATATTCGATAGGACTGCTGCCTAGATGTTTTTTGAAATGTCTTTGAAATGTTTTTAGATTATACCCCAATTTTAAAGCAATCTCTGTGATGGATGTTTCGTCGTTTAAGTTACTAAGAATTGACAATGATTTTTCTAAAGGAATCAGTTCAGGATTTTCTACAAATTGAGAAATTAAAAAAGATTCCAAAATATGTAATTCATCTTCTTGAAATCTTAAATCTTCTCCAAATTTCATTTACTAATTCTTGAGAAAATAGAGGCGCCATAGATTGATAATTTTCTCGGAAAAAATAATTCAGTCCCAATGGCTTAAAAATAATTGAAATCTCTTGTAATTTACCTTTGTACTCTATTAGTAAAGGACAAGTATATTTTCCAAGTATTTCTATTTTAACTTCTTCTTGCTTGTTTTCTGAAATCTCAACACGTGGATACTTTCTTTGAATAGTGGCTCCCTTAAAAAACGAAAGGCCTTTATTATAATGAGGAAATGCTAAATACCTGAATGTTGAAGTAGATTCACTAGTATAGATGTAAAAGCATTCTATATGCTTTTTTAGTATCGGGGATGAAGGAATTATTGTCTTTAGCACTTTAAAAAATATGCATAAAATTAATAAAAATCTAGAAAATGCAACCTACCAATACAATGGTTATAAACAAAAAAGCCTAACATTGCTGTTAGGCTTTAAAAGCTCCCTCTCTTGGGCTCGAACCAAGGACCCTCTGATTAACAGT
>CAIRMK010000330.1 GCA_903879645.1 uncultured Bacteroidota bacterium | reverse complement strand
GGAATGTCCGAAATTTTTCAAGGGTTGAAAAGTATTCTCAATAGTTCTTTAGAACTTTCTAGGGGACTTTCTACACCTTGAAGACATTCCCCCCATTCCCCCCAAAATTCTATTTTCTTCCTAGTAAATAAACCCTCAATAATTTCCTTTTCTTCAAAATCATCAGTTGAATGATGAAATAAACAAATATTTAAATCTGTATTTCTGTTTTCAAGAAATTTAAGTCCATCTATTATTTGTTGAGCACCAAAATAAAGTTTTTTTTCATTTTGAAATTTAATGCTCTTGCATCTCCAAGAATCATTTATTAATAGAAAACCAACTAATCCATCTTTATCTTGATAAATATAGGTGGATTGATTATTTGAATATTCATAAAATGAATTATCGGAATGAAATTTTCTTTCAAAATCTTTGAATTTTTTAATTCTATGATTGTGAATAAAAGATCTATTACCTATCAAATAATCATTAATATTAACATCATTAACTTTTTTCACCAATTCACTTTCATCAAATAATAAAATTTCCCTTTCATCAACATCATGATTTCCAGGAATAAAAAGAATATTATTTTTTGGAAATCTCAAACATGATATAATTGGGTTTAAAAAAACTTCTTCAAAAATTTCATAAGGGCTTTTTTTATCTTTAAAATTTTTAAACTCATCAATCTCAAATAAAGAATGCCCCCCTTTATCAACTAGATCACCTGTTATAATAATTAAATCTATCGGAACCAAACTATGATAATCTAATAAATCTTTGATCAAAGCATCTTTAAAATTGTTTTGAAATTCTGTATAATTTTGTTTTGAAAGGTGTATATCTGATAAATGAACTATCCTCATAAAAATAGAATTTCCCCAAATATACTAATTTCCCAAATCCATTTTAACATTTAAAATAAAACTTGTAAATACTAGACTACTAACACCAACCATCCGTCCTAATCAGTCCCATCCGTAAAATCCGTGGCAATAAACCCAAAAACACCCACCACCAATCCATTTCAATCCCCCACCGACCTGTCAGGTTTCCAAAACCTGTCAGGTCTACTTTACACAACCCCACTCCGTCAACAACAAATCAAACAAAAATCACCAACCTATCCGTTTTTATCAGTGCCATCCGTAAAGTACATGGCAACAAACCCAAAATAATACCTATTAAAACCACTTTCATTAGCAACATCAATAAAAATTAAAACAACCTACTTAAAAACATCATAATTAAAGCTACTTTCATTAGTATCATCTTTAAAACAATCAGCAACAAACATAAAAACATAAGATGTCATTTTACTTCCATTAATCACCACTTAATAATCACTAAACACCTATTGCTTTTCCCTTACTGTCATTATCTCCGCATATAAAAGCTCTTCAATCGCAAATGACATCAACAGTTCCGCATTTACTATCGAAAAGTACTCACTAAATAGCTATGTTTGCGCACACAAAAACAATGCTTCCGCAACTAAAACTATTAAATTCGCACTAATTATGCCGTTATTCGCATAATAATTCATTACATTTACACATACGTTAATCCAATTCCTAAAAGCAACCTAGATGAAACGAATACAAAACAACAAGCTCGACATGTACAGACGAGTACATAAACTACTATTCGATGCACCCGCACCCATAATCTCACGAATGCCACAAATGGCATCAGCAATTACAACACTAGGCAACAATATCACAAGCATAGCATCACAAGCCCAAATACAAATCAGAAACACCAAGGGAGCAACAGAAGCAAAAAACATCCTACGTGAAGATGCTACAAGCATAGCCATTAACATCGTTGCAAAAGTAAGAAGCTACGCTACTGATATAGAAAACTACAAACTCTTACAAGAAGTAAAATTTACCAAAGCAGGGCTTAACAAACTTTCAGGCCAAACATTTATCACCAACCTAAACATCCTGCATATAAAAGCCTCTGAGAAACTTTCAGAGTTAGAAATCTATGGCGTAGACGCAACAACCCTAGCCCAATTAGCAACGGCTAGTGACAAATTTGCAAAAGCAATACACAACCCAAGAAAAAATAGTAATAATAGAAAATTAGCAACATCACGCCTAAAAGATGTTTACACCGCCACAGATGCACTCTTT
>CAIRMK010000329.1 GCA_903879645.1 uncultured Bacteroidota bacterium | reverse complement strand
TATTGAAGAGAAATTATCAAAAATGGATGGGGTTCAAAAGGCTAAAGTAGATTTTGATAAAAAAGAAGCTACCGTAAATTTTGATTTAGACAAATTGAAATCGGAAGATTTAGTAAAAGCTGTTGAAACTACTGGAGACGGAAAGACCTATAAAGTTTCAGATGTAAAGACAGGAAATAAAGTTTAATTCTATAATTCAATTAAAAAAAAGGATTCGCACTAACGAATCCTTTTTTATTATACCTTAATATTTTTATTTCCATTGTAATGTTTCCATTAACTTTTGCATGTCATTTCGGATGTAATCCGCAGCTGGTAAAATGGAATCAAAATTAGGTTTTGCGTAGAAATAAACAGAGCCTGTTAGAAAATGTTTCACACTATCGGTAGCATAAAACTGCGCATTGGTAGCCGCATTTCCAGAAACTCTATAAAACATTCCATATACTTTCTTTTTTGGATTCAAATAAGGTTGTTCCAAGATGTCGTCAGCTTTAATGACGTGTTCGTAAGTCAACTTTTGTGCATCACGGAGCAATTTGTCTAAATCTCCATGAACTGATTTATAGGTCAAATAAATGGTAGCTTTCATTTTAGGATAGGTTATTGTAAAACCACAATCTTTATCCTCTTTAATTACCGCTTCTGAATTCATATTAAATGTAAAAGGGCAATGATTTTCAAAAGCATCATATTGTGCTACAGGATAATCTAAACGCAATTGACTTGTTGGTTTTGGCAAAACCTCTTTTTTACAACTTGTAAAAAGTAATCCCGTGGCAACAATTGTCAGTACAATATTATATTTAAAAAAATTATTCATCAATGGTTACTTTAATTTGCTTCACCCTTTTTTTGTCTACTACTTCTATAGTAAACAAACAGTTTTCAAAATGTATTTTTTGTCCTTTTTTTGGAAAGTTGCCTAAAATTTCTAAAATAAATCCAGCTAATGTTTCGGCTTCTCCTTTTCTAATTTCAAAAGAATCTTCGTTAACCGCAATGATTCTATAAAAATCTTTTAAATTTATCTTTCCTTCAAAAAGATAATTTTTTTCATCAATTTGCGAATAACTGATGTTTTCATCATCAAATTCATCACTAATATCACCCACAATTTCCTCGATTACATCTTCTAAAGAAACTAATCCTGATGTGCCACCATATTCATCTACAACAATCGCCAAATGACTTTTCATGCGTTGAAAATCTTTTAGCAAGTCGTCTAGTTTTTTGTTTTCTGGAACAAAAAATGGTTCGCGAAGTAAAGTTTTCCAGTCAAATTCTTTTTTATTGATATAGGGAATTAAATCTTTAACAAAGAGAACGCCTTCTATATGGTCAATATTGTCTTTATACACGGGGATTCGAGAAAATCCTTTTTCAATAATTTTTGAAAATATTTCTGTAAAGTGCTCTTCGATTTCCAAAGCAAAGATATCAATTCTTGGACTCATTACTTGTTTGGTGTCTGTATTCCCAAAAGAAACAATGCCTTCCAGTAATTTTTGTTCTTCATGTGTAGTATCTTCCGTTGAGGTAAGTTCTAATGCTTGAGATAATTGATCTACTGAAAAATTAGTTTTTTGTTTGCCTAATTTTTCTTGTATAAAAATTGTTAAGCTGCGCATAGGAATACTTACTGGGGATAATAATTTATCCAAAAACAATAAAGGATAAGCAATAAAAGAAGCAAATTTAATATTGTTGCGACTTGCATATACTTTAGGGAGCACTTCTCCAAAAAGTAAAATTAAGAAAGTAACAAAAACAACTTCAACAATAAATTTTAAGATGGGTATTGTAATTGTAATAAAAAGCTTGTCTAATGAAAAGCCAAAAAGTATGACTACGGCTATATGCAAGAAGTTATTAGCGACTAATATAGTGGCTAAAAGTTTCTTAGGCTTGGATAATAATTGATTAATAATTAAATATTTTGAAGGATTTTTTTGAGCTAGATCATTCAAATCTTTTTGCGATAATGAGAAAAAAGCCACTTCGGTAGCTGCTATCATTGCCGTACAAAAAAGCAAAGCAAGAATTCCAATTATTCCGAAAATTAAATTGGTGTCTATTGTTGAAACGGCATTAAAACTGGGCTCTGGGTCCAAATTCAATAGAATTAGTTAAACAAAATTAAAAAGGCATATCGTTTTCGATGGGCGAATTCGGCGTGTCAAAGTTAGTGCTTTTTTGTTCAGACGATGGCATTTGTCTATTAGATTCACTATCTTTTTTAACGTTTAAAAAAGTAAATTCTGTTACTTGAATTTCAGTTGTATATTTTGTGGTTCCATCTTCGGCTTGCCATTGACGTGATTTTATTCTTCCTTCTACATATATTTTATCTCCTTTAGAAAGGTATTTTTCGCAAATTTCAGCCGCTTTATTTCTAACCACAAGGTTGTGCCATTCTGTTGAGGTTATTTTTTCGTTGGTTTGTTTATTAATATATATTTCATTAGTAGCTAGTGGAAAACGTCCGATACAGTTTCCACCTTCAAAATAGTGCATTTTTATATCATCACCTAAGTGACCAATTAACATAACTTTATTTAATGTCCCGTTCATAATTGAGCAAATTTATACCCAAAGTTAGTAATAATTTTTAATAATTAGATAGAATACTTTTCAATAAAATTGAAAATCACAATTGGGAAAGGAAAAGTTCGCAACCTTTCTAATGCAATACCACCATTTATAATAGCCGAAATCGTGATTTTATAAAAATTGATGTGCAAATGTTGGTGGGATAGTTTGTGAATTATTTGTTCTTCGTTATAGATTGTAATATCAGTAATATCGAGTTCATTAAAACGGTTGTGTACTAAAGTTGAGATTGTTTCAAAGTTGGTTTCTTTTTCAGTTTCAATTACTGGGAACTCATATAAATTGTGCCAAATCCCTTTTTCGGTTCTTTTATTGATAATGATTTTGTCTTCACTATCTAGAACAACTAAATAATTAAAGAATCTATTCGTTATTTTAGTTTTTTTTGTTTTTATTGGGAGTTGGTCAACTTTATTCTTTTGTAATGCAGCACAACTAGAATTAAAAATACAAACCGCGCAATTTGGGTTTTTAGGAACACATTGTAAAGCTCCAAATTCCATAATCGCTTGATTGAATAAATCTGGTTTATCTATTGGCATTAATTCTGTTGCAATAGCGGTAAATTCTTTCTTAGCTCCACTTAATGAAATATCCGTTTGTATATCAAAATAACGAGAAAGAACTCTAAATACATTGCCATCAACTACAGGAACAGCCTGCTTAAAAGCAAAAGAAGCTATAGCGGCGGCAGTATATTCTCCAACTCCTTTTAGTTTTAATAAATCATTATAATTATTTGGAAAATTTCCTTTTAGTTCAAATGCAATCATCTGAGCCGTTTTATGCATGTTCCTTGCTCGAGAATAATAACCTAATCCTTGCCACAGTTTTAGGACTTCTTCTTCATCCGCTTTTGCTAAATCAAAAACGGTTGGGAAAACTTCTGTAAATTTTATAAAATAAGGCATTCCTTGCGCGACGCGCGTTTGTTGAAGCATAATTTCAGATAGCCATATTTGGTATGGGTTTACAGTATTTCGCCATGGTAAATCACGTTTGTTTTGTAAATACCATTGCAATAATGAGTTAGAAAAATTCATAAATAATTTTAGGTTCACAAAAGTAAATCTTTATGTGATTAAATTTTAATCAATTATCCTTGAAATATTGTTTTTTTAATTCTTATATTTGCACTCTCAAAAAATTACATATAATTATTAAATACGAAAGAAAATGACGAAAGCAGATATCGTAGCAAAAATTTCAGAAAAATTAGGTCTTGAAAAAGGAGATGTTCAAGTAACCGTTGAAGCATTAATGGAAGAAGTTAAAGTTTCTTTGGAAGGTGGTCATAATGTTTACTTAAGAGGATTTGGTAGTTTTATCATTAAAACTAGAGCTGAAAAAACAGGTAGAAACATTTCAAAAAATACTACAATTAAAATTCCAGCTCATAATATTCCAGCATTTAAACCTGCAAAAGTATTCGTAGAAGGAGTAAAAACTAAAACTGAAGTAGCAGTTTAAAAATTATTATTAATCACAAAAAATTAACCTATGCCAAGCGGTAAAAAAAGAAAACGACATAAGGTAGCGACCCACAAACGTAAAAAACGTGCGAGAGCTAACCGTCACAAAAAGAAAAAGTAGTTTTAAACTACTTTTTTCTTTTTAAACGTTCATTGAAAAGGAATTTTAGATTTCAAATTTTAGATATTAGATATAAAGCGACAGCATAAATCTACTATTTAAATTAAAAAATTTAATAGCAATTCCACCGGGTAATAACCTGTTAATGTTTAATCCATCTGTTCACGCAGGTGAATGGATAAAAATTTACAACATGAATAAAGAACTTATCATCCGTAAGGATGACAATGCTGTAGATTTTGCCTTATTAAAAGATGGAAAACTAATTGAATTACACAAAGAGGAAGAAAAAGGAAGTGATTTTTCTGTAGGCGATATTTTTATTGCCAAAATCAGGAAGCCAGTTCCAGGGCTTAATGCGGCCTTTGTAAATGTGGGCTTTGAAAAAGATGCTTTTTTACATTACCATGATTTGGGTCCAGCATTACTTTCCTATTTGAAATTCATAAAACTTGTAAGCGCAGGTAAAATAAAAGATTTCTCCCTTAAAAACTTTCAGTTTGACAAAGAAATTGATAAAGATGGTGCTATAGCGGATGTGCTTAGTGCCAATCAATCCGTTTTAGTGCAAGTAGTGAAAGAACCAATTTCTACCAAGGGGCCAAGGATAAGCTCAGAGCTTTCTTTTGCTGGTCGATTTTTAGTTCTTGTTCCTTTTTCAGATCGTGTGTCTATTTCACAAAAAATAGAAGACAAAGCTGAAAAAGACCGATTGAAAAAATTGGTACAAGCAGTCAAACCAAAAGGATTTGGTGTTATTGTGAGAACAGTAGCAGAAGGCAAAAAAACAGCCGAATTAGAAAAAGATTTGCAGAACTTAATAACAAGATGGACTGCAATGTGTAAAAAATTACCAACCGCTCATCATCCTTCAAAGGTTTTGGGGGAGCTTAATAAAGCTTCTTCTATACTACGAGATGTTTTCAATGATACTTTTACAAGTATTCAAATTGATGATGAAGAGTTGTACCAAGAAACTAAGGACTATTTAGCCGAAATAGCTCCTGAAAAGCAAAAAATAGTGAAGTTTTATCAATCCAACGACACACCGTTATTTGAGAAATATCATATAGAACGTCAAATAAAAACCTCATTTGGAAGAACTGTTTCAATGAGTAAAGGGGCTTATTTGATTATTGAACATACTGAAGCTCTTCACGTCATCGACGTAAATAGTGGAAATCGTTCTAACAAAGCAACGAATCAGGAAGATACCGCTTTAGAAGTGAATATGATTGCCGCGGCAGAAATTGCTCGTCAATTGCGACTTCGCGACATGGGAGGTATTATTGTTGTCGATTTTATCGATATGCAAAATCCAGAAAATCGTCAGGTTTTATATAATTTCTTGAAAGAAGAAATGAGCGATGATAAAGCCAAACACAAGATCTTACCGCCAAGTAAATTTGGATTAGTTCAAATTACTAGACAACGAGTAAGGCCAGAAGTAAATATTGAAACAAGAGAAGAGAATCCGAATAACTTGAGTGGTGATGTAGATGCACCTATACAGATTATAGACAAGATTGCTTTTTCACTTGAAAAGATAGTCAAAGACCACAACAAAGTGAAGCTTAATGTGCATCCTTTTGTGGCAGCATACCTTAAAAAAGGTTTTCCATCGTTACGTTCAAAGTGGTTCTTTGAACATAAGAAATGGGTGAAAATCATACCTCGTGACGCTTACACGTACCTAGAATATCATTTTTTTGATAATCAAGGAAAAGAAATTAAATAATAGAAACCGCCTTTCGTAAGAATGGCGGTTTTTTTGTGGGCTAAAATTTTAATTTTTCTTTATTTTATAGGAGTTACCGACTATTAAAACTAAAATTTCAGGTTCAGAACGTGAAAATTGAGGTTAGTAGTGTGAAAATTGAGGCTAATAGGGTGAATTTTCACCCTCAGAGGATGAAATTTAAATTTACAAAATTTAACACAATTACCAAACTACTCACACTGAATTCTACCTACTGCATTTTTAAAATCAATATTTATAGTCGTTTATTTTCTTTTTTCTGCAAAAAAACGTTTCATTAATGTAGCACATTCTTCAGCAAAAATTCCTTGGCTAACTTGAGTTTTTGGATGTAGTTTAGTCCCTAATGATAGAAAACCGCGTTGTTCGTCACGAGTACCGAAGACAATTTTAGAGATTTGACTCCAGTATAATGCACCTGCACACATTTGACAGGGTTCAAGTGTAACATATAAGGTACACTCTTTTAAATATTTGCCACCAAGGAAATTGGCAGCGGCAGTAATGGATTGCATTTCGGCATGGGCTGTAACATCATTTAATAATTCGGTTAAGTTATGACTTCTAGCGATTATTTTATTGTCGATTACGATGATAGCACCCACGGGAATTTCCCCTTTTTCAAAAGCTATTTCCGCTTCTTGCAAGGCTTTTTTCATGAAGTATTCGTCGGTGAAAATGTTTTCCATAAAGCAAAAATAGGAATTCAATTTGTACATTTGCTACATGGCAGCAAATCTTCTACAAAATATCAAAACTCCCGCCGATTTACGCAAATTGGGAATATCACAATTGCCTGAGTTAGCCAAAGAATTGCGTGCTTTTATTATTGATGTTGTTTCAGTAAAAGAAGGTCATCTTGGTGCTTCCCTTGGAGTTGTCGAGTTGACCATTGCATTACATTATGTATTTGACACTCCCAATGATTTATTGGTTTGGGATGTGGGGCATCAGGCTTATGGTCATAAAATTTTAACTGAGAGAAAAGATAGATTTCATACCAATAGACAACTTGGTGGTATTTCTGGCTTTCCAAAACGGAGTGAAAGTGTTTATGATACTTTTGGTGTTGGGCATTCGTCGACTTCGATTTCGGCAGCTTTAGGGATGGCAATTGCGTCTCAATTAAAAGGAGAAGATAAACATCATATCGCCGTAATTGGCGATGCATCTATTGCTAGCGGAATGGCGTTTGAAGGACTGAATCATGCTGGTGTAACTGATGCCAATCTATTGGTGATTTTGAATGACAATGCTATCGGAATTGACCCTAGTGTGGGCGCGTTGAAAAACTATTTGACCACCGTTAAAGAAGGTAAAAATCCTAAGCAAAATAACATGATTAAGTCCTTGAATTTTGATTATTCTGGACCTATTGATGGGCATGATTTTGAGGCGTTAATTTTCGAAATGGAACGCTTGAAAAATGTAAAAGGACCCAAGTTTCTTCATATTATCACTACCAAAGGAAAAGGATTGCAACAAGCCGAGGAAGATCAGGTGAGGTATCATGCGCCGGGGAAATTTAATGCCGCTACTGGTGAAATTCACTCCAAATCGGAAGCACATCTCCCTGCTAAATTTCAAGATGTTTTCGGTTGGACTTTGGTTGAATTGGCTACAAAAAATCCTAAAATTATTGGAATTACTCCTGCAATGCCCAGTGGAAGTTCGTTAAAATTTATGATGGAGGCTTTTCCAGACCGGGCTTTTGATGTGGGAATTGCGGAGCAACATGCTGTCACTTTAGCGGCAGGCATGGCAACACAAGGGATGGTTGTTTTTTGCAACATATACTCCACCTTTTTGCAACGCGCTTATGACCAAGTGATACACGATGTGGCTTTACAGGATTTGCCTGTCATTTTTTGTTTGGACAGAGCGGGGTTGGTGGGTGAGGACGGTGCCACGCATCATGGCGTTTATGATTTGGCTTATTTGCGATGTATTCCGAATATGATTATTTATGCTCCAAAAGATGAGATTGATTTGCGCAATATTTTATATACCGCTTCGTTAGGATTGAATCATCCGATAGCCATTCGGTATCCTCGTGGGAGGGGGAAATATTTGAATTATGAATTGCAAATTGCGAATTCTGAATTTCAAAACATTGAGATAGGGAAGGCTCATTTGCTGAAAAGCGGAACCAAAATAGCTGTTTTATCCACGGGATTTATTGGGAATAATGTAACTTTAGCTATACAGAAAATAGCAAATAGGAATGAAATTGCACATTATGATTTTGGATTTGTAAAACCATTAGATGAAACTTTATTACATGAAATCTTTGCGAAATTTGAGACACTCATTACGATTGAAGATGGAGTTATCAATGGTGGATTTGGCAGTGCTGTTGTTGAATTTGCTTCCAAAAATAAGTATTCTACTACCATAAAAACACTAGGTATTCCCGATGTCTTTATCGAACACGGAACAGTAGCAGCGCTTCAAAAAATCTGCGGTATCGATGTTGACAGTCTCGCTTCGGTTCTTTCTTCACTTTGATTTTATCCCAAATAGAGAAGTAGCGTTCATTTCAAGGACACTACTTTTTATGATTTTAAGTAGCCAATGGCTTAGGCATTTTCAATAAAGGCAATTCCCGCTTTTCGTTTCAATCTTTTCTTATGTTGCCTTTGAGAGCATTTCCAAATCTCAACATGACGCGTCGGCAACATAAGAAAAGGATTTCCACTTCGAATGAAATTCCTCGAACTCCAATGAAAATCATTAACAAAGTGAGATACTCGTGGCTAGATGATAAATGTCCTTTGTGAAATCAATGTTCTTATTGAAATATTTTTATCATTTTATAATCCAAATATTATTTTTAGTTTTTCATCATCTGGTGCAATAAAAAGAGTTTATCACAAAAATGTAAATTAATACATCACAAATGAGAATTTAAATATCAAAAATGGTAATTTAATTCTCTAAAATGATAATTTAAATATCATAAATGGTAATTTAATTTTCAAAAATGAGAATTTAAATATCAAAAAGGGTAATTTAATTCTCTAAAATGATAATTTAAATATCAAAGATGGTAATTTAATTCTCTAAAATGATAATTTAATTATCATAAATGGTAATTTATTTTTCATAAATGATAATTTAATTCTCCAAAAAGAGCATAATTTGAAACTAGAGAGAACTTAGTTTAAATTCCAAAAAAGGCATATATGATGATTCTGGGATAAAAATCTAGTGGTAAACATAGACATAAAAAAAACCATCCGAAAGTTCGAATGGTTTTCAATTAATTTATTCTATCTCTTTCATTTTAAAAGATTCCATAAACTTGGTGGTATAATTTCCAGCCACATAATCTGGTTCATCCATCAATTGTCTGTGAAATGGAATGGTAGTTTTTATTCCTTCAATATAAAATTCATCCAAAGCCCGTTTCATTTTGCTAATTGCTTCTTCTCTGGTTTGAGCAGTAGTAATTAATTTGGCAATCATAGAGTCGTAATTTGGCGGGATAGTATAGCCAGCATAAACGTGAGTGTCTAGACGAACTCCGTGACCTCCTGGCGCGTGTAACACGGTAATCTTACCTGGTGAAGGACGGAAATCATTATAAGGGTCTTCTGCGTTGATACGGCATTCAATAGAGTGGAGTTGTGGTAAATAATTTTTACCTGAAATCGGCACTCCAGCTGCTACAAGTATTTGTTCGCGAATTAAATCGTAATCAATAACTTGTTCTGTAATAGGATGTTCTACTTGGATACGAGTATTCATTTCCATAAAGTAGAAATTCCTGTGTTTATCAACAAGAAACTCAACGGTTCCAGCACCTTCATATTTTATATATTCGGCTGCTTTTACGGCTGCTTCTCCCATTTTGTGACGTAATTCGTCTGTCATAAAAGGTGAAGGCGTTTCTTCTGTTAGTTTTTGATGGCGTCTTTGCACCGAGCAATCTCTTTCAGAAAGATGACATGCTTTTCCATAAGAATCTCCAACCACTTGAATTTCGATATGGCGTGGTTCTTCAATTAGTTTTTCGAGATACATTCCGTCATTTCCAAAAGCAGCGGCGGACTCTTGACGAGCGCCTTCCCAAGCTTTTAATAATTCTTCATGTTTCCAAACTGCACGCATTCCTTTTCCACCACCACCAGCTGTTGCTTTAAGCATTACAGGATAGCCAAACTCTTCAGCTAATTGTTCCGCTTGTTCGTAGGATTCTAGAATTCCAACTGAACCTGGAACACAAGGAACACCCGCTTCAAGCATAGTTGATTTGGCTGAAGCTTTGTCTCCCATTCTATCGATCATTTCTGGAGAAGCTCCAATGAATTTGATTCCGTGCTCTTGACAAATCTTAGAGAATTTAGCGTTTTCAGATAAGAAACCATATCCTGGATGTATTGCATCAGCATTCGTGATTTCTGCCGCTGCAATAATATTGGACATCTTCAAGTAGGATAAATTACTTGGAGGAGGGCCTATACAAACAGCTTCATCTGCAAATTTAACGTGTAAACTTTCAGCATCGGCAGTAGAATAAACAGCTACAGTCTTTATGCCCATTTCTCTACAGGTTCTAATTACTCTTAGCGCAATTTCACCTCTATTGGCAATTAATATTTTTTTAAACATCTTCTTTAATTTTAAAATTACAAATCCCAAATCCCAAAATCCAATGTTGGAATTTGTATTTTGATTATTGGAATTTCAAAATGATTATGATGGGTCTACTAAAAATAAAGGTTGGTCAAATTCTACCGGAGACATGTCGTCTACAAGGATTTTAACAATCTTTCCTGAAATTTCAGCTTCTATTTCATTGAATAATTTCATCGCTTCAACAACGCAAAGTACATCCCCTTTTCCGATTGAAGAACCTACTTCAATAAAAGATGGTTTATCTGGAGCAGGCTTTCTATAGAAAGTACCAATCATTGGTGATTTAATAGTGATGTATTTTGAAGTTTCTTCTGCTACGGGAGCTGCTGGTACAACAGGGGCTTGAATGACTTGTTGAACTGGAGCTGCTTGTTGCATTGGCGCTTGTTGAACATAAGTGATATCAGGATTGTTTCCTTCAAGGGTAGTTCTTATTGTAATTTTAATATCTCCTGTCTCTAATTTTACTTCTGCAACTCCAGAATTAGATACAAATTTGATTAGGTTTTGAATTTCTTTTAAATCCATAATTATTTCTTTTAGTTATAGTATTTATTGTTTGTTATATGCCCATTTAAGGTAGATGGAACCCCAAGTAAATCCGCCACCAAAAGCAGCAAAAATCAGGTTATCTCCTTTTTTAAATTTATCTTCGAAATCGCTCAACAATAATGGTAGTGTTGCTGAAGTGGTGTTTCCGTATCTATGTATGTTTATTAATACTTTGTCTTCGTCAAGATTCATTCTTGAAGCCGTAGCATCAATAATTCTTTTATTGGCTTGGTGAGCAATTAACCAATTGACATCATTGTTGGTTAGGTTATTGCGTTGCATAATTTTATCACTTATGTCTGCCATTCCTGAAACAGCATATTTAAAAACAGTTTTTCCATCTTGAAAAACAAAATGTTGTCTGTTTTCAACAGTTTCTTTAGAAGCAGGCAATATTGAACCTCCAGCATCAATCTTTAAATATTCTCTTCCAATACCGTCTGATCTTAATATTTCATCTTGTAGACCAAGTCCTTCATGATTTGGTTCAAATAAAACGGCACCAGCACCATCTCCAAATATGATACATGTTGCTCTATCTGTATAATCAATAATAGAAGACATTTTATCAGCTCCTATTAATAATACTTTTTTATATTTTCCAGATTGAATATACGCTGAGGCCATTGACATTCCGTATAAAAAACTTGAACAAGCGGCTTGTAAATCAAAGGCAAAAGCATTAACAGCTCCTATTTGCGTAGCTACATATACTCCTGTTGATGCCACAAGCATATCTGGAGTAGTTGTAGCCATTATCACTAAGTCGATATCGGCAGGATTAATATTTCCTCTTTTAATTAAATCTTGAGCTGCTTTAATTGCTAGATAGGAAGTTCCTTTCCCATTTTCTTTTAAAATCCTTCTTTCCTTAATCCCTGTTCTAGATGTTATCCATTCATCATTTGTATCAACTAAAGTTTCTAAAACTTGATTTGAAAGAACAAAGTCTGGAACATAACCACCAACAGCGGTAATTGCGGCTGTAATTGTACTCATATTACTATTTTATTTTCTCTTAAAAAAAGATTATTTAAAAGAGGTGGAATTTACAAAAAATATATTTAGTTATAATTAAAATTTAGAAAAAACAAAAAACTCTCACAGAGTGAGAGTTTAAATGTAAATTTAAATATAAATTAAGCAGCTGTTACTGATTTATCAATAACTACTTGCCCTCTGTAATACATTTTTCCTTCATGCCAATAAGCTCTGTGATACAAATGTGCTTCTCCAGTTATTGGACAAGTTGCAATTGTTGCCGCTGTTGCTTTGTAGTGTGTTCTTCTCTTATCTCTTCTTGTTTTCGAGATTTTTCTCTTAGGATGTGCCATTTTACTATATTATTTATCCGTTAATAGTTGTTTTAATTTGTCCCATCTCGGGTCAATATTTTCTTCTTTTTTACTCTCTTTTTTCTGTTCTTTTATCGATAGTTTTGTTAATTTTTCAAGTGTTTCTGTTTGTAAAGTTCCATCTTTTATTCCAGGATGAATTCTTTTTAAAGGAACTGAAAGCACTATCATTTCATAGATATACTGTGATATATCTAGTTGGTGTTCACCATGAGGTAAAATTAACAATTCTTCATTGTCATTATTGAATTCTTCACCAAACTGAACGACCAATTTAATTTTACCTTTAATTGGTAAATCAAACATTTCATTAGTTAAGTCACAGGGAACATTCACTGTTCCTTTGTGCTTTAAGGCAAGCTCCAACATGGTGCTTTTTTTTTCTAAAACTACATTTACATTGATATCACAATTTTCATATTCGTGATATTCAAAACTATCAAAGAACTTTTTATTAATTTGAAAATCAAATTGATGTTTGCCTAACTTTAATCCTATAAATGGAATTAAAAATTCATTTGTAACTTTCATCATTTCATCAATTTGTCCAATCCGAAGATTCGGGTTTGGGAGTGCAAAGATATAAATTTATTGTAAATCCAAAAGACTTAAGCCCCTTTTTTTGTTTCTAATTGCTTTTCTCTTATTTTCAAGGGGTTTTTAGAGACATCTAAGTACTCATTTCTCGAGTTATAGATATCAATGGCAAGATAAATAGCTTCTTTAAACGAGGTATTATCTGCTACTCCTTTTCCTGCAATTTCATAAGCAGTTCCATGATCTGGGGATGTTCTAATTTTATTTAGTCCTGCTGTATAATTGACACCACTTCCAAAAGACAATGTTTTGAACGGAATTAAACCTTGGTCATGGTAGGTTGCAATTACGGCATCGAATTTTTCATATTGGCCACTTCCAAAAAAACCATCAGCTGAATATGGGCCAAAAGCTAAAATTCCTTTGTCAAATAATTTTTTAATAGTTGGTTTAATAATTGCATCGTCTTCTTTTCCAATAACGCCATTATCGCCAGCATGAGGATTTAATGATAAAATTGCAATTTTTGGTTTGTTTATACTAAAATCTTGTTTTAAAGTAGAGTTGATGGTTTCTACTTTTTGAAATATTAGTTTTTCAGTTAAAAGTTTAGCTACGTCGTTTACTGGAACATGATCTGTTAATAAACCTACTCTCAAATTATCTTGAACCATTAGCATCAGAGCATTTCCATCTAATTCTTTATCCAAGTAATCGGTATGTCCAGGAAATTTAAAATCCTCTGATTGTATGTTGTATTTATTGATTGGGGCAGTTACTAAAACATCAACTAAACCATTTTTTAAAGCTTCAGTAGCTGCCACAAAAGATTTGATAGCATATTTTCCGATGATTTCATCGTTTTGTCCAAAATTAATATCAACACTTTCGCGCCACACATTTAACACATTAATTTTCCCCTTTACTAATTGCTCAATTTTATCAATTCCGTGTAATGCTACTTCTGAATTTAGATTTTTTTTAATAAAAGAAAGGATTTTCACATTTGCAAAAATAACAGGAGTACATAATTCTAACATTCGAGAATCTTCAAATGTTTTAAGGATTACTTCGCTTCCAATACCGTTTAAATCTCCAATTGAAATTCCAACTATTATATTTTCTGCTTTTTTCATGTGGTGCTCTTCTAATTTATTGCTAATTTTGAAGTGCAAATTTAGTAAAATAAAACGACAAATGTTTACAGGAATTATTGAAACCCTTGGAATAATAAAAGACCTTCGAAAAGCAGATGAAAACATTCATATTACAGTAAGTTCTTCTATTACAAATGAATTAAAAATAGATCAAAGCGTTGCTCATAATGGAGTTTGTTTGACTGTAGTAGCAATAGAAAATGACACTTATACTGTAACGGCTATTCAAGAAACTATTCGCAAAACGAATGTAGGCGATTGGCAATTAAATGATGTTGTGAATTTGGAACGTGCCATGAAACTTGGGGATAGATTGGATGGACATATTGTTCAAGGACATGTTGACCAAATTGGAATTTGTAAATCAATTGAAGATACAGATGGAAGTTGGCGGTTCACATTTGAATATGATTCGTCTTTGAATAATATTACAATTGAAAAAGGGTCTATTACAGTTAATGGTGTTAGTCTTACAGTTGTTGATTCCAAAATAAATGAATTTAGTGTAGCAATAATTCCCTATACTTTTGAGCATACTAATTTCAAAAACTTTAAGTTAGACAGTAAAATAAATCTCGAATTTGATGTCATTGGTAAATATGTAGCCAAATTACATTATAAAAATAGCTGAATTTTGAAATATAAAAAAGCTTCAAGTTTAACTTGAAGCTTTTTTATTTATATATATTTTGTAAAAACCTAAAATAACAGATGCAAACATTAGCCCCACTAACTCTCCATCTATAGGTAAACCAGGAGGTGGAGGTGGAATTGGCGGCGGCGGATTGTTTGATGCAAATGATGAGTTGCAACAAAATAATCCAACTAAAAATAAGATAATTTTAAATAGGTCAATTTTCATAGGGCGTAAAAGTAAAAAAAAAAACTCT
>CAIRMK010000328.1 GCA_903879645.1 uncultured Bacteroidota bacterium | reverse complement strand
TTGCCACTAATGTTTGATGAAAGAAAATTTTCATTTCATCTACTGGCATATCTTTTGTCCATAAATCAATCCGCAATGTTTCTTTGTTTTTACTATTCCATATTGACAACATAATTGCTTTTGCCTCTTCATTGACAATACCGCCATCTCTAGCCGTCCATGAAAGCTTATCTGGAACCTTATTTTCGTCTAATTCTATTTGAAATTTTATTTCTGAAGTGGTAGTATTATTACTCATTTTTTTTTGGTTTATATTTAGATTGTTCAAAGATTTCTTTAGCATTCATTTTTAACATTTGTTGGACACTAACTTCATTATTTTCCATGAAAGAACGAACAATTTGCCATCCAATCCATTGACCAACTCTTCCTGGCGTTTCGTTATCAATTTCTAAATAGAATTTAGAGAATGGGGCTAAATTTATAAATCGATTTGGCAGCTTTGAATCCGTACTATAAAGCATTTTATTACTTACAAAAAATTCCCACATATAACTTTCATTTTCTTCACAAAATTTTATTTGTTTATCAGTGTATCCTATTTTTTCAGCATCTTTATATTCTGGTAATAAAATATCTTTAAGATATAGTTCTTTTCCTGAATTAATCATTAAAGACAATAATTCTTTGTCTTTTGTTTCCGGCAAAATTCCAAATGCAAAACTAGATATGATATCTGGCATCATTTGCCTTTGTTCAAAATTTTGTCTTAAATATTCTGGGAATTCCGAAGCATAAAATTTATGATCTTTACCTAAATACAATTCCAAAGCAATTATTAGTTTATCATGTGCATAAATAGTTTTGTTTAAATAATCCATCTCACCAATAGCGGTATAAATTTGCGGAGTAATTACTGTAGGAAAATAATATTTTATATGTTTAAACAAATCTTCTATCTCAGCTTGTTGAGTATTGAAATTTTTATATTTGTTTTCAACCTCTAAATATAATTCTCTCCACTGCGGATTTTTCATTTTCTCAATCCAGACATTATCTGGGGTTCCAACAGGGAAAAAATCAGGATATTGTAATTTTACTTTAGCTAAATCTTCTGGTTTTGCATCAAAAAAAGCTTGCTCGAAACGATGTGTTTTTATAGATATAGGAATTTCTTCTACTGCTTTTTCTATTTTATTCTTCTTATTACATGAAAAAAACAAAAGTCCAATTGTGATGATATAAATATATTTTTTCATCTTAAATTTTAATATTTTTGCAAATATACATTACGAAATCCTAAATCATCCTTAAAATATGAGTAAAAAAAGCACAATTCAGGTAGAAAAAGTAAATACATATATTGTTAATTGGTTAAAAACTTATGCTAATAACGCGAAAGTTGATGGTTTTGTTGTTGGAATTTCAGGGGGAGTTGATTCGGCAGTAACTTCTACACTTTGTGCTCAAACTGGTTTACCAACATTATGTGTAGAAATGCCAATTCATCAAGCTAAAAATCAAATCAGTAGAGGTCGTGAACACATTGATAAACTTCAAAAAAAATTTCCTAATGTAAGTAAAGTAGAAACAAATTTAACTCCAATTTATGAATCCTTTAAATCAGAAGTTCAAAAAAGTGAAAATGAAGCAAAATATTATTTGTCACTTGCTAATACCCGAGCACGATTACGCATGACAACTTTATATTATTTCGCAGGGATTCATGGGTATTTAGTTGCAGGAACTGGCAATAAAGTAGAAGATTTTGGTGTTGGATTTTATACAAAATACGGAGATGGCGGTGTTGATATTAGTCCAATTGCTGATTTAATGAAAAGCGATGTTTATGCGCTTGGACAGTATTTAGAAATTCCAGAATCAATACAAAAAGCTGCTCCAACTGATGGTTTATTTGGAGATAATAGGACTGATGAAGATCAACTTGGAGCCTCTTATGACGAATTAGAATGGGCTATGCTAGAAGATGAGAAAGGGAGTATTTCCGAAAAATTTATAGGAAGAGAAAAAGAAGTTTTTGAAATTTATAAAAAACTCAACAAAGCCAATAAACATAAGATGGAGATTATTCCAGTTTGTGAAATTCCAAATTCTTACAAATAAAATTATATAAAAAAAGATATTATTCTCTTTTTTTAATTAACTTTACACTTAATTATAAATTTTGTTTCCAAAAAATTAAAATTATGATAAATGTTTGTCTTGCCGATAATTACCCAGTGGTTCATTACGGCGTAAAATCATATTTTAAAGATCATCCTGAAATATCGGTGGTATCTAACGTTGGAAGTTTCTACATGGTACCTGATGCTCTTAGAAATAAAGAAATTAATGTTTTAGTTATTGATCTTGAACTTGATGGGTTAAAAAGTATATATGAACTAAAAGCTATTATTAAAAATTTTCCAACTACTAAAGTTTTAATTTTCACAAGTTTGAATGAGCAAATTTATGCGCCAAATGCTATCAAAGCTGGAGTAGCAGGCTTTGTTCATAAATCTGCTAAATTAGAAACCCTCGGAACTACGATTATAAGGGTTCACCAGGGCATCATAATGCTAAGTGATAGCATCAAGAAAAATTTGGCCCTTATAGCTAAACAAAACAAGAGCGAACGTCTTTACAGAAAACTATCTAACAGAGAAATTGAAGTATTACGTTATCTTTGCGATGGAAAGAAAAACAACGAAATATCAAAAGTATTAGGGTTAAACGAAAAAACCATAAGTACTTATAAATTGAGACTTTTACAAAAACTGAATGTAACTAATTTAGTAGATTTGGTAAACAAAGCTAAGACTTTGGATATTTTATAAAGACTTTTTAAATTCCAAAATCCAATCGATATGATTGGATTTTTTTTTGAGAAATAATTAATTGTGTCTTGAAATGACTCTTCCTAGTTTCTTTGAAAACATGTTCGTTAGCTCATTATAATCTCTAACCCCTAATAATATTTCATTATTGTCTACTTCTGAATCATTTGATACGGACAGTTGCAATTCTTTAATTATTTTACTTACTAATAACCACCTTAACGTTAAAACAGTTTCAGAAACATATTGAACTATCGTTTTATCTTTAGCTTTCACAAAAATATTTTTTGCTTCCCAATTATCTAAAGAATATCTTTCATCATTCATTAAAATCGAAGTGACTTCTTGCGCCATTTCAGGAGAAAGTTGTGATAAATATTTTTCCAGTTCAAATTTTTCATTATGATTAAAATAAGCAATCAAATCATTATAAATAGCTCTAAACAATGGATTAGCCAATTCTGTTTCATCTTCTTGAAGGCTTAAATAGATTCGTTGATAGACTTTATATTTACTACTTTCTTTAACCTCAACCATTTCACCAGCTTCATTGGCTTTTAATAAAACATCTTCAAATTCATCTTCAACATCTCCATAAATTAAAAGAATCTCGATGATTTTATGCTCCAATTCATATTGAATATCAATATTAGCTACTGCAGCAGTATTTTCGTTTTTATGAACTTCAAACGCGGTTTGTTCTTCTTTTTGCTTTTTACCTAAATCAGAAATATCTTTTTTAACTAATTGTGCCAAGGTATTAAAAAGTACATCTTCTGAAATATCCATAATTCTGGAAGTTTCTTTAATATAAACTTCTCGTTTAATTCTATCTGGAATTTTAGAAATACTTGCCACCATATCCCGAATTAAGTCTGCTTTTTTGATGGGGTCATTCTTGGCATCTTTCATTAAGAGCGATGCTTTGAATTGAATAAAATCCATTGCATTCTCCTCTAGATATTGTATCAAATCCTGCAAAGGTGTTTTCTTAGCAAAACTATCCGGATCCTCACCATCTGGGAAAGTACAGACTTTTACATTCATTCCTTCTTCTAAAATCAAATCTATTCCGCGAATGGAGGCGCGCAATCCAGCGGCATCACCATCAAAAAGCACTGTGACATTTTTGGTTAATCTGTTTATCAATCTTATTTGATCGGGTGTTAAAGCCGTACCTGATGATGCAACGACATTTTCAATACCCGTTTGGTGCATTTGAATTACATCGGTATAACCTTCAACCAAATAACAATTATCTAATTTGGCGATTGATTGTTTGGCATGAAAAATTCCATACAACACTTTACTCTTATGATACAAATCACTTTCAGGAGAATTTAAATATTTTGCAGCTTTTTTATCATTGGTTAAAATACGTCCTCCAAAACCTAAAACACGACCCGACATCGATTGAATTGGAAACATCACACGTCCTTTAAAGCGGTCAAATTGCTTGTCTTCGCCCACAATTGTCAATCCTGTTTTTTCTAAAAACTCTAATTTATACCCTTTTCCAAGGGCTTCTTTAGTCAATGCATCCCAAGTTGAAGGCGAATATCCTAAACTAAATTTTTTGATGATATCGGTAGTGAATCCGCGCTCTTTAAAATAGGAAAGTGCAATAGCTTTTCCTTCTTCTGAATTAAATAAAATATCTTGAAAATATTTGGATGCAAATTCAGAAACCAAAAACAAACTTTCTCGTTCGTTGGCAACTACTTTATCCTCATCAGAAAGCTCTGTTTCTTCTACTTCAATATTGTATTTTTTGGCTAAATATCGAATGGCCTCTGGATAAGTGAACTGAGAATGCTCCATGATAAAAGCAATAGCATTCCCCCCTTTTCCAGAACTAAAATCTTTCCAAATTCCTTTAGCAGGTGAAACCATGAAAGAAGGTGAGCGTTCATCAGAAAATGGGCTCAACCCTTTGAAGTTACTACCGGCGCGCTTTAATTGTACAAAATCACCAATGACTTCTTCCACTCTAGCCGCTTCGT
>CAIRMK010000327.1 GCA_903879645.1 uncultured Bacteroidota bacterium | reverse complement strand
GTTGTTGATTTTTTTATTTTTCAAAAGATACACTCCTTTTGAGGAATATATCAGGACAATGTGTTGGTTTTATAATGAATATCCGATAAATTTCTTAGAATTTCGGCACTTTGTTCGGGAGAAATATCACGTTGTGCTTCGCCAAGCATTTCATAGCCTACCATAAATTTCTTTACCGTTGCGCTTCGTAGTAATGGAGGATAAAAATGCATGTGAAAATGCCACTCGGGATGCAACACTCTATCGGTGGGTGCTTGATGAATTCCGGAAGAATAGGGGAAAGAAGTCTCAAAAAGGTTATCATATTTCACCGTAATCCCTTTAAGTATCGCCGCAAAAGCCGAAGTTTCTTCTTTGTTCATCGCAATGATATTTCCAAAGTGTCGTTTGCTGATAATCATTGTTTCATAAGGCCAAGTGGCCCAAAACGGAACTAAAACGACAAAATGTTTGTTCTCAATGACAATGCGTTTTTGTAGTTTTAATTCTTCTTCTACATAATCTTTTAGTAAACTGCTATTATTTTTAATGTAATAAGAAAGCAAGTTTTTCTGAGTTTTTTCTACTTGAGTTGGCAACGATGATTGTGCCCAAATTTGTCCATGTGGATGCGGATTACTGCACCCCATGACACTTCCTTTATTTTCAAAAATTTGAACATAATTGATATAATCGTGACTGCCCAATTCGATGTATTGTGCTGCCCAAGTTTTGACTACTTTCTCGATGTCAGCCAGTTCCATTTCAGGTAATGTCAAGTTATGTTTTGGCGAAAAACAAACTACTTTATTGATGCCACGTTCTGGTTTTTGTTGGAATAAGGGTTGGGAATGATTTTCAAAAAGTACTTCTTCTTGCAAAAGCGCTGAAAAATCATTTTCAAAGACATAACAATCGGTATACTCTTCATTTTTTATGCCATTGGAACGCACATTCCCCGAACATAAATAACAAGTTGGATCGTATTCAGGACGATTGTCTGCTGCCACTTTTTCATTTTGTCCTTGCCATGGTCGCTTTGCGCGATGGGGAGAAACTAATATCCATTCGTCTAGCAAAGGATTGTATCTTCGGTGAGGATGTTCGTTAGGGTTGAAATTTTGCATTATTATAAATGTATATTTTTTTGTTTTTTAACCACATAGAGACATAGATTTTTCATTTTTTGTCAAGGCGTTTCACTTTATTTAAGAGTAGCATAGCTATGTGAATCAAGAATTGGTATTTTTTACTCTTTATTTTTTCTATGGTTCTATGAGGTTAATTTTCCTTTTTATTAGGGTGTTTATACTCGCTTGTTCCTTTTGAAATTTTTACTTTATACGATTTTAATTCGATGCCAAATTGGTTTTTATACTGTTCTGATATTTTTGTTATGAGTTCTTTTTCGGAGCCTTTTTCAACTAAATTAATCGAGCAGCCGCCAAAGCCTCCGCCCATCATTCGGGCTCCCAAAACGGTGGACTCTTTTTGAGCCATTGCCACTAAAAAATCAATTTCATCACAACTTACTTCATATTCTTTAGATAATCCCTCATGCGTTTCGCTCATTAAATTGCCTAATGTTTGAAAAGCGGACGTTTTAATGGCACAAACGGCATCTTGAACGCGTTGTATTTCTTTTACCACAAAATGACAGCGTTTGAAAATTGTCTCTCCTAAGGTTTCTTTCAATTGTAGAACCATCGATTCGGTACAATTTCTAAACGTTTTTACTTCTGGGAAATGTTGTTTTATAATCGCTAATCCCTGTTCTACTTCTTGGCGTCTCACATTATAACCTGAAGTTAAATGGGTGTGCTTGACATTACTATCCAATAAAAGTAGGGAATATTTTTTAAAGTCTACTTTGTGGTATTCGTATTCTAAAGTGTTGCAATCGAGTTTGATTACATTGTTTTTTTTGCCAAAAACAGACGCAAACTGATCCATGATGCCACAATTGACGCCCACAAAAGTATGTTCTGATTTTTGTCCTATAAGCGCTATTTCTTGTTTAGATAAATTACAATCGAACAGCATATTCAAGGCAAAAGCAAAACCACATTCTACCGCTGCAGAAGATGAAAGTCCCGCACCAATAGGAACGGTACTACTAAAAACGGCATTGAATCCTTTTAAGGGTAAATTTTTTTCTTTGAATTGTTGTAAAACACCAAGGATATAGTTAATCCACATTTCTGGATTGGGAACTAATTCCTCATTCAAATCAAATTCGAAGATTTCGTTCAAATCTTTAGCGATTATTTTGCATTTCATGGTTTCGCTTGGAGCCATCGCGATGCATACATATTTATTGATGGCAGCAGGTAAAACGAAACCGTCGTTATAATCTACATGTTCTCCAATAATATTGATTCTTCCCGGTGATAGGAATAGAGATGTAGGTTTTTGATGAAACAATTTTTCAAAATGTTCGGTTGTATTTTGTATTAATTTCTTTTTCATGGGTTATTGAAACAAGGACTTCAGTTATTTAAGATTTAAAGTGATATTGGCAGGATTCAATCCATCTGATTGTGCTTCCAATGTTACACTACCAGCAGTTTTTCCGGCTTTAATAATTATTTGACACTTTCCGTTAAAGGCACTTCTTTTCCAAGCACCTTCTTTGCATTGATCGGGTTCATGCGAACTTGGGTCTCCGTTGCCCACCCCTATGATTTTAGCGTTTCCAATTAGATTAAATTTTACCAAATTATCAGCAACAGGCACTTCTCTTCCTTTTTCATCGGTAATGGAAATGTTGATAACGGTTGCATCTTTGCCGTCAGCAGTTAATGTGGTTTTATCGGGGGTAAATTTTATCGCAAAAGCGGTTCCTGTGGTTTCTATTTTGGAAACTATTTTTCTTCCTTTCTTATAACCTACAGCTTCTAAGGTTCCGGGTTGATACTTCACTTGCCATTGTAAATGACTGTTTCTCGGCATGGTTTTTTTACCCAAACTTTTGCCGTTTAAGAAAAGTTCTACGGCATCAGCATTAGAATTTATCCAAACATCAATAGGTTTACCTATTTTGTCAGGCCAATTCCAATGCGGAGAAATATGCAAGACGTCTTTATCGGTCCACCAACTTTGATAGTAATAATAAATGTTTTTTGGAAAACCACATACATCCATGATTCCAAAATGCGAATTGATATTAGGCCAATGATAAGGCGTAGGTTCGCCGCGATAATCGAACCCTGTCCACACAAATCCGCCCATCCAATAGTTGTTTTCGGCGGCTAATTTCCACCAAGTTTCGGCTTTGCTTGCCCACCACGGATGCGTAATGTCTTGGTCGGGAACATAGCCACGAATACTGTCTTTTACATAAATCCCACGGGTAGTTACTGTGCTTCCCATTTCAGTTCCAAGAAGAGGTTGGTTGGGATGATCCCGATGATAGTCGGCTACAGCATACTCACGGTAATTGAATCCTCGAATCGGAATAACTTCATTCACTCCTTTGTAATCATTGCCCATATCTGCGGCATAGGTGCTCGTTCTTGACGCGTCTAATTCTTTTTGTATGGATAAAAGGGATTGTGCAATCTTTTTTCCTTGTTCAGTTCCTTGAATGGTTTGTTCTTCATTGCCAATTGACCATAAAAATACCGAAGGATGGTTTCTGTCACGGATAATTAATCGTCGGAATTGTTCGGTATACTCGGGACTACTGTTCAACAAACGTTGTTCGTCTAGAACTAGCATTCCCAAACTGTCGCAAGCTTGCAAAAGTTCGGGTGTAGGAGCGTGATGACTTGTTCTATAAGCATTCGACCCCATTTCTTTTAATAATTTAATGCGGTAGTATTGCATATAATCGGGCAAGGCACTGCCTATTCCTGCATGGTCTTGATGATTATTGGTGCCTTGAATTTTGATGTGCTTTCCATTTAAAGAAAATCCCTCCTTGGCATCAAATTTTAGTGTTCTTATGCCAAATTTGCTTTTGATTTGGTCTGTGATTTTGCCATTTTCTTCAATGACCGAGATTGCTCGATACAAATAAGGGTCATCTAATGACCATAAACGGGCATTTTGTAAAGATAATTTTTGCATTATGGTTGTTTTTCCGTTGATTGGAAGTGAAATTTTTTGCGAATCGGTTTTCGCAATAATTTTTCCATCCCTATCGGTGAGGTACATATACATCATACAATCAGAAGGAACTGAATTTTTATTTTCTACAACCGTTTCGGTGAAAATTGTGGCATTGTTATCATTCACTTCAGAAGACACATACAATCCATCTTCAGGAATATGCAGGTTGTTGCGTTCGTTCAGCCAAACGTGACGGTAAATTCCGGCACCTTCATAAAACCAACCTTCATTTTGAGTGGCATCCACTCGAACTACCATTACATTTTCGGCATCAAAATTCATATAATCAGTTACATCGTATGATTTTCCAACATAACCACTAAAATTAGTGCCCAAATAAAAACCATTTATCCAAACCGTAGCATTTCTATAGATTCCATCGAATTGAATTTCAAAACGTTTGTCGCTTTTTGATTTCGAGACGCTAAAATGTTTGCGATACCAACCGATGCTTGTTTCAGGATACAATCCACCAATGGTTTTGTATCCATGA
This sequence comes from uncultured Bacteroidota bacterium, assembly GCA_903879645.1. Classification (GTDB taxonomy): domain Bacteria; phylum Bacteroidota; class Bacteroidia; order Flavobacteriales; family Flavobacteriaceae; genus Flavobacterium. The sequence goes on along the minus strand of CAIRMK010000327.1, from coordinate 233 downwards.
GATTCTACATCAAAACTTGTGGTATTTTGAAATGGAAGTGCCACCGCCCAATCGTGAGGGACATTTACAGAAGTCCAAGAAGTATCTACAAACTTAGGATTGATAACGGTAGTAGTAAAAACGTTTGATTTATGAAACAAAGAAATAGTGCTGTAATCAAAATCTTTTTCAGGATGAGCAGCATTGCCAAAATGGAACTTCCAGCCTTCGTCAAGGCTTATTTTTTCTTGTGC
>CAIRMK010000326.1 GCA_903879645.1 uncultured Bacteroidota bacterium | reverse complement strand
GGAGGAGCAGGTTTTATAGGTTCGCATGTTGTTAGACGATTTGTGATTAAGTATCCTAATTATCAGATTTTTAATTTGGATGCTTTGACTTATGCTGGAAATTTAGAAAATATTACCGATATCGAAAATGCTCCTAATTATACTTTTGTAAAAGGAGATATTGTTGATGCTGATTTTATCACTACTTTATTTCAAAAACATCAATTTGATGGTGTTTTGCATTTGGCAGCTGAGTCACATGTAGATCGTTCTATAACGGATCCTTTGAGTTTTGTTAAGACAAATGTTATTGGTACGATGAATCTTTTGAATGCTGCTAAAACCATTTGGGCAGGTAATTTCGAGGGAAAGCGATTTTATCATATTTCTACTGATGAGGTCTATGGTTCTTTAGGAGCGACCGGATTATTTACAGAAACAACGGCTTATGATCCTAATTCTCCTTATTCTGCTTCGAAAGCAAGTTCGGATCACTTTGTTCGTGCGTATGGAGAAACTTATGGATTGCCCTATGTGTTGACTAACTGTTCCAATAATTATGGGCCTAATCATTTTCCTGAAAAGTTAATCCCACTTTTTATTAATAACATAATCAATAATAAACCATTACCTGTTTATGGAGATGGTAAATATACTCGCGATTGGTTGTTTGTTGAAGACCATGCTGTGGCTATTGATTTGGTTTTTCACGAAGGGAAGAATCATGAGACCTATAATATTGGAGGATTTAATGAGTGGCAAAACATTGAATTAGTGAAATTGCTTTGTCAGCTGATGGATACCAAACTTGGACGAGCTGCAGGTGTTTCTGAACAATTGATTACTTATGTACAGGATCGACCAGGTCATGATTTGCGGTATGCTATTGATGCTACTAAAATAAATAAAGAATTAGGATGGAAGCCTTCTGTGACTTTTGAACAGGGATTAGAAAAAACTATTGATTGGTTTTTAGCTAATGAAAACTGGTTGAAGAATGTTACCTCGGGAGAATATGCAAAATATTACAATAAGCAGTATAGTCAGCCTGATTAAGGTAGGACTTAGTGTTTTATAAGATTGTTTTCTTTTTTCGATTTTAATGCCATTTTTACACTTTTAATTTTGCCACTGATTCACAGATTATACAATTACTGCGTAACAGTGGCAAATATTTTTTTATTTCACTTCAGACTTTCACACCATTTATTTTGCCCAGATTATAGTGACCGTGTTGTTACTTCTTTTTAGTTCTTTAGTTCTTTTTCTATCTTTAAAAGAGAAACCAATGAAAAGATAGACCATATTGAAGTCATTTTCATTAGCGGTTTTTGTATTTAGTAGGAGATTGGCTGTTTTTTCTTGTTTCTCAATTAATATTTCTTCACTGTATTCTGTAGTAAATTTATTATCAATAAAATTCCAGGAGGTTCTAGCTATTGCTATATGCACTTGTTCTGCTTTTTCTGGCCAATCAATATGTCTTGATGGATTGAACTTATTTATTTTGAATTCGTTATTTTCGGGATTCCAGTACCATTTTGATTTCAATACCGTTTTTAAAGGTCTAAGTATGTTTCCTTCAAAACCTACAAAGTATTGTCTTGCTTCTTCCGATTCCATTCCTTTTTCAACTGTCCTTTCTCCTTCGGGATTGACATTGTCTTCATAAAGCACGTCGAGTAGGAGTTTATTGCATCGTCCGGCAAAGCTTCCGTCTTTTGCTCTATTGTTGAAATGATAGGTTAAATGTCTAAAAAGGATTGCTTTTGTGGCACAGCGTCCAAATTCTTTTCCGTGGTTTTTCACTTTGGTGAAAACGGGATTTCTTTTGAATTCTTCTTTTGATACACCTGTTTTTCCCTTTTTACGTGCCCTATTGATTTTATTTTGTTCAATATAAAAATTAATATCATCAATGGTTCCAACAATTTTAAATGGGGCTATTACTCTTGCCATATAGAATGCGAATTTGAATGACTAAAATATAGTAAATCGTCTTTAATTTCAAATTAAATCATATATTAATTTAAAAATTAACATTTTGAGTGTAAAAGCGTAATTTTTTTTTGATTTGGATGTGGAGAATTAAGGGCATTTTTCTAAAGAATGACAATGATCGATAACAAATGATATCGTTTAAGTGCAAAGGCTATAAATTGAGGCCATAATTATGCTTCGCTTAAAATGAGTATTTTACACTTTTTTAACCTACTTCGACAAGCCCCGCTTGGTCGGGATGTTCCATTGAAAGAATAAACATGTAGGTAAAGCTGGCAAGGTCAGGAGACATTTGCAGCACTCGCTACAAATTAATTCTTTTATGGAACATTTTGCGGAGCTGGGATGATTGTAAGTACTTTTAATCATCTGATGCATGATGGTAGTAACGGTGATTATGGAGATCCTAAACCGAAATCAAATTTTTTTAAAGAAAGACTTGATAGTTTTGTAAGAGGGCACTACAGAGAAGTATATCAAGGTGAATAGTGAGAACGAAAGAGCGTTGATAAATCGGTTTTTTCCGATGTGATTTAGATTAAAGAAATGCCTAACATATATTTCTATTTGGCATATAATTAGCTGTTTATACGATATATTGTTATTATGTTCTATTTTTTTTATAAATTTGTACCATCATCTTATGTAAGATGTTCCCTTTTATATATGAAAAGCTTTAATTTAAATAAAGAAAAAGCG
>CAIRMK010000325.1 GCA_903879645.1 uncultured Bacteroidota bacterium | reverse complement strand
GATCTCCAGAACCCCACACCCCTCAAAAAAAAATATTTTCCAAAATCCACTTTTTATTTCCCTCAAGAATAGTACTTTTGTGCATGCAACACAACGTACTTATTTTAGATTTCGGCTCGCAATACACACAACTAATTGCTCGTCGCGTTCGCGAATTAAACATATTCTGCGAAATTTTTCCTTACAACAATTTTCCAACCGATTTATCGTCTTACAAAGCGGTCATTCTTGGCGGTAGCCCATACTCAGTGCGCGCCGAAGATGCTCTGCAAATCGATTTGTCTGCTATTCGTGGCAAACTACCGTTACTCGCGGTATGTTATGGCGCACAGTATTTGGCCCATTTCTCAGGCGGTGAAGTAGCAGCTTCCAACACTAGAGAATACGGAAGAGCAAATCTGTCGTACATTAAAGAGGAGGAAGTCTTCTTTCAAGATATCAACCTTAATTCACAAGTGTGGATGAGTCATAGCGATACGATCAAGCATTTGCCTACCAACGGTGTCAAACTTGCCAGTACTCATGATGTAGAAAACGCTGCCTACAAAATAGAAGGCGAAACTACCTATGCTATTCAATTCCACCCTGAAGTATACCACTCTACAGATGGAAAACAATTGCTAGAGAACTTCTTAGTGAAAATTGCTGAGGTGCCTCAAAACTTTACGCCAAATGCCTTTGTTGGCGATTGCGTAAAAGATTTACAAGATAAAATACAAAACGACAAAGTAGTTCTCGGACTTTCAGGAGGGGTTGACTCAACAGTAGCAGCCGTTTTACTACATAAGGCTATCGGAAAGAATTTATATTGCATCTTCGTCAACAACGGATTATTGCGTAAGAACGAATTTGAAAATGTCTTACACCAATACAAAGACATGGGATTAAACGTAAAAGGAGTAGATGCTTCTGATCGTTTTTTATCTGAATTAGCTGGTGTTGACGACCCAGAAACCAAACGTAAAATCATAGGAAGAGTATTCATCGAAGTATTTGACGACGAATCCAAAATCATAGAAGACGTAACTTGGTTAGCACAAGGAACTATATATCCCGACGTAATCGAATCCGTTTCCGTAAAGGGACCTTCAGCAACTATCAAGTCACATCATAACGTTGGTGGTTTACCTGATTTTATGAAATTAAAAATTGTAGAACCACTCCGAATGTTATTCAAAGATGAGGTAAGAAGAGTAGGTGCTACCTTAGGAATAGACCCTGAATTATTAGGGCGTCATCCATTTCCTGGCCCAGGATTATCGATTAGAATATTAGGAGATATTACTCCAGAAAAAGTACGTATCTTGCAAGAAGTTGACGCCATTTTCATCAATGGATTAAAAACCCACGGATTGTATGACAAAGTATGGCAAGCCGGAGCTATCTTGCTTCCCGTAAACAGTGTTGGAGTAATGGGCGATGAACGCACCTATGAAAAAGTAGTAGCCCTTCGTGCCGTAGAATCTACCGATGGAATGACCGCTGATTGGGTACACTTACCGTATGAGTTCTTAATGAAAATATCCAACGAAATCATCAATAAAGTAAAAGGTGTAAATAGAGTTGTGTATGACATCAGCTCAAAACCACCTGCAACAATTGAATGGGAATAAAGAAGTGTTCATAAATTCATAATTTGTAATTCATAATTCATAATTCAAAGGCGCATGTTTAAAAGAGTTTTTTACCTTGTCGTATTCGTTTTTACAACTGCTATTTTTGCACAGAGTTATACCAAGCATACTGTTGCTAAAGGCGAAACCGTTCCAACTATCGCACAGAAATACAAAGTAACTCCCTACGAAATTTACAAACTAAATCCAGATGCTAAAAATGGCATTCAACCAAACGCAGTACTTTTAATTCCAAAAAGTGTGCAAGTTCCGGCAAAACCTATTGCTGCAGCACCACCAAAAGAAAAGATACACGAAGTGGTGGCTGGTGAAACTAAATACAGCATTGCTAAAAAGTATGGTATCACTGTAGCCGATTTAGAAAAGCTAAACCCAGAGATTAAAGAAAGCCTTCCTCTTGGCTTCAAACTCAAATTAACTACAATAGTACACACGCCAACAGCAGTTGTTCCGGCTAAACCAAAAGCTACAAGTACGTCGATTACTACACATGAAGTTGTAGTAGGAGAAACAAAATACAGTATTGCAAAAAAGTATGGTGTTTCAGTTGACGAATTAGTAAAACAAAACCCTGAAATTAAAGACAATCTTCCATTAGGGTATCAACTTAAAATAAATAAAGGAACTACTGTGGTTCCTATTGTTGAAGAAGTAAAACCTCATGCCAAACCCATTGATTTATTAGAGTATACTGTGAAATCAGGTGAAACGGTGTACAGTTTGACACATCTTTTCAACTTATCAGAAGCTTCTCTAGTTGGTTTGAATCCATCGCTAAAAGAGGGAGTTAAAGAAGGCATGGTAATAAAAGTGCCTGCTAACAGTTCTTTTTCTAAAGAAACTAAAAGCAGTCTAAAAGATTTAGCTAAATCCATTGCCTCCCAAAAGAAAAAACAATTGGTGCTATTTTTACCGTTCAATGCCACTAAAATCCAAAGCGATTCAGTAACGCTAGTTTCCGAAAGGTTGAAGAAAGACAAATTCTTGAACCTGACATTAGACTTTTATGCCGGAGCTTTAATGGCCATTGATTCTGCAAAAACACTGGGAATGAATGTTGATATCAAGATTTTTGATTCTGAAGAAACTAAAAATTCAACGACTGCTTTATCCGTGATTTCAAGCCCTAGTTTTGCCAATACCGATGCGGTAATAGGGCCTTTTTATCAAGTGAATGTCGAAAAAGTGGCGGCTGTTTTAGAAAGTAAAAACATTCCAGTGATTTCACCATTATCCAAAGACGATGGGAAAGCCTATAAGAATTTATACCAATCAATGCCACAAAATGAGGCTATTAAAAAAGCAATGTTTGATTATATGCATACAAAAAATGGCAACATTATAGCCGTGATTGATCCCAAGAAATTAGCCATAAAACAATACATACAAGATTATCAAAAAGGAACAAAGATTGTAGGCTCAGCTGATAAAATCGGATTTGTAGGCGATAGCATTAAAAAGTATTTTGTAAAAGACCGTATGAATTATGTGGTACTGGTTTCTGAAAAAACAGGAACTGTTTTCACAGTAACCAATACAATGCAAACCGCTATGAAAGATTATCAAGTGCAACTGGTAATCTTGGAACCTAATGAAACACTAGATTTTGAAGAAGTAGATTTGAAACGCTTAACCAAATTAAAAATGACGTATCCTTCAGCCTCTAGAGATACGGATTCAGATGAAGCGTCACAATTTGACATCGCATTCAAAAAGAAAAACAAAATATTCCCCAACCAATATGCTGTAAGAGGATTCGATTTAACTTTTGATACGCTTTTGCGTTTATCACAAAACAAATCATTTGACCAATCCATTACAGATGATGCTACAGAACAAATTGAAAGTAAATTTGATTATGCCAAAAAACTTTCAGGTGGTTTTGCTAATAATGGCATTTATATTTTATACTACGACGAAGATTTAACTATAAAACAAGCGCAATAATGCCAACTTCAAAAATAACGTACCTAGGTGATTTAAGAACTTCATCCATTCATTTGCAGTCAGGAACTGAGATTCTGTCTGATGCACCCGTTGATAATCATGGTAAAGGAGAAGCTTTTTCTCCAACTGATCTATTAGCGAATTCGTTGGGAAGCTGTATGATGACCATCATGGCAATAAAAGCGAATGAAATGGGGATTGATTTAAAAGGGTCAACCGTTGAGGTTACCAAAATCATGCAAGCCGAACCCAGAAGAGTAGGGAGGTTAGAAGTGGTAATGAATATGGCTATTGCCGAATCAGAAAAAAATAGAATCATCTTGGAAAGGGTAGCAATGAATTGCCCCGTTTTTTTGAGTCTCCATCCCGAAATTGAGAAAGTAATTACTATTAATTGGAAATGATAAGGAAAAGAATATAGAACATAGAACATAGAAAATAGAATATAGAACATAGAAAATAGATGTTCTAAGGGTATTAAATCTCTAGTCTCTAGTCTATATTCTCTTCTCTCTTCTCTCTTCTCTTTTCTCTCTTCTCTTTTCCCAAATATGGACGACCAACAAAAACTTCTTATTAAACTCGCACACACCAAAATGCCTTTCGGAAAATACGAAGGGAAGTATCTTATTGATTTGCCCGAATATTATCTCGTTTGGATCCACAACAATCGATTGCCAAACGGACAACTTGGTGAACAACTCAAACTCGTATATGAACTCAAATTAAACGGACTAGAAGAGTTGATTCGAAATATTAAAAGGCAATATCCTAAACCATAGAATTGGATTGTAGAATTATTGGATTGCTGGAGTTTTGGATGAATTATTTTCTAAAAAGCCAATAATTATTTAAGCTAATTGTCAATTATCAATTGTCAATTATCAATTAATAATTGTACTTTTGCATCGTTTTTTACAACAACAAACAACAACACAACAGTAAGGATAACTCAAGAGTTGTCCAAAAAAAAAACTCATGAATCAAACGAAATACATTTTTGTTACAGGTGGTGTGACTTCTTCTTTAGGAAAAGGAATTATTGCTGCATCTTTAGCAAAATTATTACAAGCACGAGGTTACCGAACTACAATCCAAAAGTTTGATCCCTACATTAATGTGGATCCAGGAACACTAAATCCTTATGAACACGGAGAATGTTTTGTTACAGATGATGGCGCGGAAACCGATTTGGATTTGGGTCACTACGAAAGGTTTTTGAACGTTCCAACGTCTCAAGCTAATAATGTAACCACTGGAAGAGTATATCTTTCTGTTATTGAAAAAGAACGTCGTGGCGAATTTCTAGGAAAAACAGTTCAAGTAGTTCCTCATATTACCAATGAAATTAAAGAACGCATGCAGTTGCTTGGCAAATCAGGTGACTTTGATATTGTGATTACCGAAATTGGTGGAACGGTCGGTGATATTGAATCTTTGCCTTATATTGAATCGGTACGTCAATTGGTATGGGAGTTGGGCGATAATAATGGAATTGTAATTCACTTAACCTTGGTTCCTTATTTGGCTGCTGCAGGAGAGTTAAAAACAAAACCTACACAACACTCAGTTAAAACCTTGATGGAAAGCGGAATTAAAGCTGATATTTTAGTGTGTCGAACAGAACATGAGATTTCAGATGAATTGCGTCAGAAATTAGCTTTATTCTGTAATGTGAAGCGTGAAGCCGTAATTCAGTCCATTGACGCCAAAACAATCTATGAAGTGCCTAATTTAATGCTTGAAGAAGGATTGGATTTAGTCGCTTTAAAGAAATTAAATTTACCCGAAAAATCAGCTCCCGATTTATCACAATGGAATGATTTTTTACACCGATTGAACAATCCAAAACATACTGTAAATATTGGTTTGGTTGGGAAATATGTTGAGTTACAAGATTCCTACAAATCAATTTTGGAAGCCTTCATTCATGCTGGAGCTGCGAATGAAACTAAAGTGAATGTAATCAGTATTCATTCGGAACATATTGATGCCAAAACGGCAGAGAAAATGCTAAAAGGAATAGACGGTATACTTGTTGCTCCAGGATTTGGCGAACGTGGAATAGAAGGTAAAATAGAAACGGTTCGTTATGCTCGTGAGCATAATATTCCTTTTTTCGGAATTTGTTTGGGAATGCAAATGGCGGTTATTGAATATGCAAGAACTGTTTTAGGATTAACAGATGCCAATTCAACAGAAATGAATCCCAATACAACCAATCCCGTTATTGATTTAATGGAAGATCAGAAAACCATTACCGATAAAGGAGGTACAATGCGTTTAGGTTCTTGGAAATGCGATATTAAAGAAGGCACTTTAGCGTATCAAATTTATGGTAAAACACAAATCTCGGAGCGTCATCGCCACCGATATGAATACAATAATAAATATGCAGCAGCATTAGAAAATGCAGGATTAATCAGTTCTGGTATCAATCCAGATACTGGTTTGGTAGAAATTGTGGAAATTAAAAATCATCCCTTTTTTATCGGTGTTCAATACCATCCTGAATATAAAAGTACGGTTGCCAATCCACAGCCAATTTTTGTTAGCTTTGTGGCCGCAATGGTGAAAAATAAAAAATAAAGTTTCAGAATAATCTGAAAATAAGAAACAAAACAGTCTTAATTGCGACTGATGTATAAATTGTAAATAGTAATGGAAGAAAAGAAATTTGACAAGAATTCAATTATTGGAATAACATTGATTGTTTTGATTTTTGTGTGGATGATGATTAACAGTCAGAAAGATGCCCAAAAAGAACAAGCCTTAAAAGCCAAACAAGAAAAAATTGATAAGGCAAAGAAGGAATTAGAGGCTAAAACGAAACAAGTAACTACTACCATAGCGGATACGACCGTTAGTGATACGGTTAAAATTCAAAAATTACAAGGTACTTTAGGAAGTTTCGCGTATTCTGCCACTTTACCCACGGCAAAAGAAGGCTTTACTGTAATTGAAAATGATGTAGTAAAATTAACCATTGCTAATAAAGGAGGATACATTTCAGAAGCTATCCTAAAGAAATACGAAAAGTTTAAAAAAGGATCAGGTCAATTAGTTGAGTTGGTTAAAAATAACAATGCCGAATTGAGTATTACTTTGCAAACCGCCGACAATCGTGTTTTAAATACCAAAGACTTATTCTTTGAACCTACATTAACTAAAGTAGGAGACAACCAAGTTTTGTCCATGAAGTTGAAAGCGGGGGCTAATGAATATTTGGAATACAAATATGTATTGAAACCCAACGATTATATGGTGGATTTTGATATTCGTTCTCAAGGCTTGAGCAAAGCATTAAATACATCAAAACCCGCAGATTTAGAGTGGGATTTAAAATCGTACCGCAATGAAAAAAGTGTTACTTACGAAAATCAAAATGCGGAAATCTACTACGAATATGAAGATGGAAAAATCAGTTATGTAGGTCAAGGAAAAGATAAAGAAGAAACGCCCGCCAAAACAAGTTTTATAGCTTACAAACAGCATTTCTTCTCATCTATATTGATGACAAGCACACCCTTTGCAACTGCAAAAATTCATTCTACTTCTTTAGTAAACGATGTAAAAGTAGATACGGTATTCACAAAACAATTCAAATCAACATTGCCGTTAGCCTACAGAAATGGGGAATTGGATTATAAAATGAATTGGTATTATGGACCAACTGATTACAAAACATTAAAATCGTATGAAGGTAAAAATCTAGATAAAATTATACCATTAGGTTGGGGAATTTTCGGTTGGATTAACCGATTTATCTTTGTACCCTTATTTGGATTTTTAGGAGGGTTTATGAATTATGGTTTGGCGATTATCATTTTTACTATTTTGATAAAAATTGCCATGTCACCCATTACGTTCAAATCGTTCTTGTCGCAAGCCAAGATGAAAGTATTGCGACCGGAAATCACTGAAATAGGCGAAAAAATTAAAGACCCTGTTAAAAAACAACAGGAAACTATGAAGTTGTACAACAAGGCGGGTGTGAACCCAATGGCAGGTTGTATTCCAGCATTAATTCAAATGCCGTTCTTGATGGCATCGTTTCGATTCTTTCCATCAGCTTTTGAGTTAAGACAACAAGGATTTTTATGGGCAGATGATTTGTCTTCTTTTGACCAAATTGTAAAATTGCCTTTCAACATTCCTCTATATGGTGACCATATTAGTTTGTTCCCAATTTTGGCAGCCATCGCTATTTTCTTCTATATGAAAATGACTTCAGGCGACAATCAAATGGCACAACCCCAACAAGAAGGTATGCCTGATATGACCAAAATGATGAAAATGATGATTTACATCTCTCCAATCATGATGTTAATCTTCTTCAATAGTTATGGATCAGGGTTGAGTTTGTACAACTTTATGTCCAACTTAATTACCATCGGAATTATGCTTGTAATCAAGAAATACTTTATCGATAGCGATAAAATTCATGCTCAAATTCAAGAAAATAAAACCAAACCAACCAAAGAAGGTAAATTTCAAAAGAAACTTCGTGAGGTAATGGAACAAGCAGAAGAACAAAAAGCTAAAGGAAAAAAATAGTTTTAAAGTTTAACTTTTAAATGCTGTTTCAGTAAGTTTACACTTTTGAAACAGCATTTTTTTATATACAAGAATAATGAAAGTAATGATATTTGGTTATGGTAATATGGGTAAAACCTATGCCAATAGTTTTATGAGTTCTAGATTTATAAAACGAGAAGATATTTTTGCGTTCGTAAGAAATAAGGCAAAAGAATCTGAAAATTCTATTCCAGAAGAAAATATTTTAGAGGAGCCTTCAGCAATAATTGGAGATTTTGACATTGTTATTCTTGCTGTCAAACCTCAAGATTTTAGCAAATTAGCGGCAATCATAAGTCCTTATTTGAAACAAAATCAAATGGTACTGTCTATAATGGCTGGAGTAACTATGGCCACTATAGAAAAAGAATTGGGATGTTCTAAAATTGTTCGTTCCATGCCCAATATTCCCACCCAAATTGGAAAAGGAATGACTGTTTTTTCCGCTTCAAGTGCTATAGATAGAAAGGAATTATTTATCATTCAAAACCTAATAAATACGACTGGAAAATCTATTTATGTGGAAAATGAAAAACTGATTGATGCGGCAACAGCTATTTCGGGTAGTGGTCCAGCTTATGTATTTTATTTTATGAATGCAATGATAAAAGCAGCCACAGCATTGGGTTTTTCAGACTCAGAAGCCGAACTTTTAGTAAATCAAACATTTATGGGGTCCGTAGATTTACAAAACGCAAGTGCGCTATCAAATGAAAATTGGATAAAAAAAGTAGCTTCAAAAGGAGGTACCACAGAACAAGCGTTACAGGTTTTCAATCAAAATGCAGTCGAAGAGGCGATTATAAATGCTGTGAGAGCAGCTAATAATAGAGCATTAGAATTAGGTTCCTAATACTAAAATTAGAATTATTAAGTTATATAATTAAATAACAACAAGATGAAGAAATTACTATTGATTCTATTTTTTTCAAGTTCAATTTTTGCACAAGAAACTAATAAATTGGATGAAAAAGGATTGAAACACGGACTTTGGAAAGGTGCTTTTGAAGAATCCAAACGACCTCGTTATGAAGGCACTTTTGAGCATGGCAAGGAAGTGGGTTTGTTTAAGTTTTTTGATGATACTAAGGCAGGAACGGTTATAGCCACTCGTGAATTCAACCCGAAAGAGAATTCGTGTTACACTATTTTTTACAATCAAAACAAAAATAAAGTTAGTGAAGGTAAATTGATAAACAAAGAGTATGTCGGTGAATGGAAATACTACCACGAAGATTCTCCACAAATAATGACGATTGAAAATTATGTCAATGGTAAACTCAATGGGTTGCGCTCTGTTTTTTATCCTAGTGGGAAAATTGCCGAAGAAATCAATTACAAGAACGGTATAAAGGAAGGAAGTTATAAGAATTATGCCGAAAACGGAATTGTATTTGAAGAAAGTAATTATAAAAACGGCGAATATGAGGGCTTAGCCATTTATAGAAGTCCGCAAAACATTGTGGTTGCCAAAGGAATGTATGCCAAAGGAGTGAAAGTTGGGATTTGGGAATTCAATACTAACGGAAAGATTACCAAAGAAAACATGAGCAAACAAAAAGTTAGAAAATTTATCAAAAAACCTATTACCAGAGAAGAAGATAGATAATTTATAGAATTGGTCTGCTTCTTGAAAATTCTCATAAAAACGATGAAGTAATAATAAAGTTGGTCTATTTTTTTTATCTCGTAGAGAATATCTATTCAAGTATATGTTTTAGTAATTAAAGCATATACTTTTTTTTATTATTTGATGTAAATTTGTGCTTCAAAACAGAGTATTAAATGAAACGTGTTGTAATAGGACTTTCTGGGGGTGTAGATTCAAGTGTAGCTGCCTATCTTTTACAAGAGCAAGGCTATGAGGTCATTGGTCTTTTTATGAAAAATTGGCACGATGATTCGGTTACTATTTCTAACGAATGCCCTTGGTTAGAAGACAGCAACGATGCGCTATTAGTTGCCGAAAAACTTGGAATTCCCTTCCAAACGGTTGATTTGAGCGAGCAATACAAAGAGAAAATCGTGGACTATATGTTCAACGAATACGAAAAAGGAAGAACGCCAAATCCTGATGTATTGTGCAATCGCGAAATAAAGTTTGATGTTTTTATGAAAATAGCACTAAGTCTTGGGGCTGATTTTGTAGCAACAGGTCATTATTGTAGAAAAGGCGTAATAGAAGTAGATGGAACCCGTGGCAAAGCCGAACGGAGCGAAGCTAAACCTGTTTATCAATTGCTCGCAGGTAAAGATGGAAATAAAGACCAATCGTATTTTCTTTGTCAATTATCGCAAGAACAATTAGCAAAATCCTTATTCCCAATAGGGGAATTAACTAAGCCGGAAGTTCGTGAAATAGCAGCCAAAATGGAATTAGTAACGGCTGAAAAGAAGGATTCTCAAGGACTTTGTTTTATTGGAAAAGTGCGTTTGCCAGAGTTTTTACAACAACAGTTGCAACCCAAAGAAGGCTTGATTTATGAGATTCCTACCGATAGTTCGATTTACAAGCAAGAAAAACCAACCTTCGAATCTAAAGAAGCAGCGTTGATTTTTGAGTCAACGGCTATTTCCTATTCTCCAGAAATGGTGAAAGTCGTGGGTAAACATCAAGGGGCTCATTATTTTACCATAGGGCAACGCAAAGGATTGAATGTTGGCGGAACCAAAGAAGCCTTGTTTATTATGGCTACCGATGTAAAAACCAATGCCATCTATACGGGGCAAGGACATCAACATCCAGGATTGTTTAGAAAAGCGTTACGAGTGCAACCACAAGAAATTCATTGGATTCGCGAAGATTTACAACTTCAAAATGGCGAAACCATGGAAGTAATGGCTCGCATTCGGTACCGTCAAGAATTACAAAAAGCTACGCTTTACCAATATGAAAGCGGTTTATATGTCGAATTTGATGAACCCCAATCCGCTATTACCGAAGGTCAGTTTGTAGCGTGGAATGTTGGAGAGGAATTAGTGGGTTCAGGAGTAATTTCATAAATTAGCCTTTTGCTAAATATAAAATCATGAAAAAACTAGTGCTTATTGTATTGTTTTTACTTCCTTTTTGTGGGTTTTCTCAAGAAGATGCTTGGGTGTATTTTAATAATAAACCCAATGCCCAAACTTTTTTGAATAATCCTTTAACCATGCTGACACAAAGAGCTTTGGATAGAAGAACGGCGCAAGGAATTGCTTTGAATGTCAATGATACTCCAATAGAACAAACGTATATTGACCAAATAACAGCCGCTGCTGGAATTACGGTGAAAGCAAAATCGAAATGGTTGAATTGCCTTCACATACGTGGGAGTATTGCAGACATAAACGCATTAACAAGTTTGTCTTTTGTAAATCATGTTCATTTTGCCAATAATGCTTTGAATGCTAAAATGAGCATACCCAAAACAGTAAGTCCTGTAAATAAACAATTAGATGTTCAAACGACCTTTAATTATGGGAACTCTGCCAATCAGATACAGATGTTAAACGGTCAAACATTGCACCAAGCTAATCATACGGGAGGTGGAAAAATTATTGCAGTCTTAGACGCGGGTTTTATTGGAGTCAATACAATTGCTCCTTTTACAAGAATGTTTACCAATAATCAATATTTGGGAGGTTATAATTTTGTGGCTGGTTCTACTGATGTTTTTTCAACTCACAATCACGGAACAATGGCGCTTTCTTGTATGACTGGGTATGTAGACGGGCAATTAGTAGGTACTGCTCCCGATGCGCAATATTATTTATATATTACAGAAGATGTTACTAGTGAAAATCCTGTAGAAGAAAGCTATTGGGTGCAAGCCGCTGAAGAAGCCGATCGAGTAGGAGCCGATATTATTTCGACATCGTTGGGTTATTTCGAATTTGATAATACGACCTACAGTCATACGTATTCTGAAATGACTGGAAATGTTGCTTTTGCTTCTCAAGGTGCTAATATTGCTTTTAGTAAAGGAATAGTAGTAGTAGCAAGTGCTGGAAATTCAGGAGGAAGTGCAAATCCTAATATTGGTGTTCCCGCCGAAGCAACTAATGTTTTAGCTATAGGTGCAGTTCAAGCGGATAGAACCTATGCTGCTTTTAGTTCGATTGGTCCAAGTTTCGACAATAGAGTAAAACCAGACGTGATGGCACAAGGACAAAATAGTACCCTTTCGTATTCGGATGGTACTATCAGTACCGCTAGTGGAACTTCTTTTTCTTGTCCAATCATGGCAGGAATGATTGCGAGTTTTTGGCAAGCCATTCCTTGGGCAACCAATGCTCAGGTTGTGCAATTCGTCAAACAATCAGCAGACAGGTATACAACTCCCAATGCGCAATATGGGTATGGAATTCCAGACTTTGGCGCGGCTTTAAGTATCGCTTTGTTAAATAACCAAACCATTAAAAGCAATGATTTTATTATTGCTCCCAATCCAACAACTACTATTTTCGCTGTTTATCTTCCTACGGGTATTGATAAAGCCACAATAACTTTATATACTACTTTGGGTCAGGTTGTAACTACACAAAATATGGCTGCACCTGTATCAAATGTATCTTTAGAAGGATTAAATTCGGGGGTTTATTTTTATAAACTTGAAAGTAATTCATTGTCGCAATCAGGGAAAATAATTAAAGAATAAGCATCGTAAATGAATAGAATCACACAACTTTTCAAAATACAATATCCAATTGTTCAAGGAGGAATGATTTGGAATTCGGGTTACAAATTAGCCAGTGCCGTGAGCAATGCTGGAGGTTTGGGTTTAATAGGAGCAGGGTCAATGTATCCTGATGTATTGCGTGAACACATTCAAAAATGTAAAAAAGCAACGGATAAACCTTTTGGTGTCAATATTCCGATGTTGTATCCCAATGTAGAAGAAATCATCAATATCATTGTGGAAGAAGGGGTGAAGATAGTCTTTACTTCTGCCGGAAATCCTAAAATATGGACTTCTTTTTTAAAGGAAAAAGGAATAACTGTGGTGCATGTAGTAAGCAGTTCTAAGTTTGCCCTGAAGGCCCAAGAAGCGGGTGTTGATGCGGTTGTTGCCGAAGGTTTTGAAGCCGGCGGACACAATGGAAGGGAAGAAACGACAACGCTAACCTTGATTCCAATGGTGAAAGAAAACATCTCGATTCCATTGATTGCAGCAGGAGGTATCGCCACAGGTAGAGGGATGTTAGCTGCTATGATTCTCGGTGCCGATGGAGTGCAAATGGGAAGCCGTTTTGCGGCATCAACTGAAAGTTCGGCGCATGATGATTTCAAAAAAACAATTGTGCAAACCGGTGAAGGCGAAACGCAATTGACTTTAAAAGAACTAGCACCAGTGCGATTAATCAAAAATAAATTTTTCAACGATGTGCAAGAGCTATATGCAAAATGTCCCTCTAAAGATGATTTAGAAAATCTTTTAGGAAAACGCAGAGCCAAACGAGGCATGTTTGAAGGTGATTTGGTGGAAGGCGAACTAGAAATAGGACAAATCGCAGGATTGATTCACGATATCCAACCTGTAGATGCTATTATTAAAGAAATTATTACCGAATTTGAATTGGCCAAAAAAGAGGCTTTGCATTTATAATATAATATTTCTTAATGTTATTTTTACATCTTATCGTTTATACATTCCTATTTTTGTTTCAAAATTAAACACTCATGAAAAAAGTACTGATACTCATTGCAACTATATTTTCATTGCTACTTCAAGCGCAAGACCGTCCTAAATTGGTGGTTGGAATTGTGGTAGATCAAATGAAAATGGATTATTTATATCGTTTTTCCAATGATTTTTCTGCCGATGGATTCAAACGATTGATGAATGACGGTTATGTTTTTCATAATATGCAATACAATTATATGCCCACCTTTACGGGGCCTGGTCATGCAGCAATCTATACAGGAACTACTCCTTCGACTAATGGAATTGTAGGGAATGAATGGTTCAGCAGAAAATTGGGCAAGGAAGTCTATTGTACTGATGATGCTAATGCGAGCACTTTGGTTGTCGGAACTGAAAAAGAAGGGAAGATGTCTCCAAAAAATCTTTTATCAACCACCATTACAGACGAATTGAAATTGGCAACCAACTTCAAAGGAAAAGTAATCGGGATAAGTTTGAAAGATAGAGGTGCAATATTACCAGCAGGACATTTTGCCAATTGGGCTTTTTGGTATGCTAAAACTGGTGAGTTTATTTCTAGTGATTTCTACGGAAAGAAAATTCCTGATTGGGTAACCGAATTCAATAATGAAAAGCACTATATGTCCTATATCAACAAAGGTTGGGAGTTGTTAAAACCTGTTGATACCTATAATGAAAGTCTTGCCGATGATAATCCGTATGAAGGAAAATTAAATGGAGCCAAACCCGTTTTTCCGTATAATCTAAAAGAAATGTATGAGAAAAACGATGCAGGAATCATTCGTGCTACTCCTTTCGGGAATGATTTATTAGAAGAATTTGCCAAAAAAGCCATCGAAAAAGAAGAATTAGGCAAAGATGACAACACCGATTTCTTAACCGTAAGTTTTTCTTCAACAGATTATGTAGGGCATAACTTAGGACCACGTTCCATGGAATTGCAGGATACTTATTTACGTTTAGATTTGACCATCGCCGATTTCTTGAACTACTTGGATAAAAAAGTAGGTAAAGGAAACTATTTGGTATTCTTAACAGCCGATCACGCTGGTGCTGAAAATGCTAAGTTCCTAAATGATAATAAATACAATGTAACCAATGTAGAACCCAAAGAAATTGTAAAGGCATTGAAGAAATTCTCTACCGATACTTTTGGGGAGGATTTGGTGTTGAATTATTCCAATTTCAATTTGTTTTTCAATAAAGAACTCCTTCAAAAGAAAGAATTGAAATTGAAAAAAGTAAAACAAGCTTTCAAAGACTTCTTGATGACCCAAGACCAAGTAAAAAGAGTATATTCCGAAGAAGAAATTCTTGCTAATTCGGGCAATGATTACTATTTGAATTGCATTGCCAAAGGCTATGACCCAACCCAAGATGGAGATTTAGTCATTCTCGACAAACCTGGATATATTGAATATGGACCAACCGGAACGTCTCACGGAACACCATATAGTTATGACACCCATGTGCCTTTAGTTTTTTATGGTTGGAATATCAAAAAAGGGGAAACTCACGATAGAAAAGAAATCACACAAATTGCACCCACACTTGCCCAAAAGCTAAAAATTACCTTTCCAAACGCAACCGAAGCCAAAGTCTTGACAGAGGTTTTGGAAAAGTAGTTTAAAATAGAATTACTTATTATAAATAGAGTGTTTTCTTGTTCTTTAGAATATTAATCAATGTTTTTTATGAAAAAAATTGATTAATATTCTAAAAAGGTTTATTTTTGAAATTAATTTAAATGAAAAAATATGAAGAAAATTTACTTAATGATTAGTTTGATGGCAATTACTTATGGTAATGCACAAATTCAAACGCAAGATTTTGAGGCAAGTACTTTGCCAGCTGATTGGACAACAAATATTGTGTCTGGTTCTGTTGATTGGTCTTTTGGTTCAGGAACCATGCCAGGTGGAGCCGCTTTTTCATCCAATGCAGCAATATTTGATGATGATGCAGCTGGAAGTAGTGAATTAAATAACACGGTTCAACTATTATCTCCTGTTGTAGATTTAACAGGATATGCTGATGCAAGTTTAACTTTTGAATATTCAATGCAAGCTTATATTACTTCAGGAAGTTTGACAGTTGAAGCTTGGAATGGAACTACTTGGGTGCAACTTCTATATGTGAATTCTGATACAGACCCTACTGTTGGAGTATACGATGTTACACCTTATCTTAATTCAGCTTTTCAAGTTAGATTTACTTATGAAGACGGAGCGGATTGGGCTTGGGGAGCAGGTGTAGATAATTTTGCCTTAACAGGTACTTTGTCAACAAACAGCTACTTACTTTCAAAATACAATGTTTCTCCTAATCCAACTTCAGATATTGTCACTATTAACACAAATACTGAATTAACTAATATTCTTGTTACTGATGTTAATGGAAAAATCATCAAAAAAGTAGCTAACGGAAACAATAAAGTTGACTTTTCAAATTTAGATTCGGGAGTTTACTTTATTACTTATGATACTGATGATAAACACTATTTAAGCAAAATAGTTAGAAAATAAAGTTCACAACTAGATACATTTAAAAAGCGACCTAATCATTAGGTCGCTTTTTTTATTGCTACTCTAGTCTATTTCTACAAAAATACTATGGAAAGATATGAAAGTATTTCTAAACAATTTTTTTTAAAACCCCACAATAGGAAAAACCCTATTTCAAAATAGGGTTTTTCTCCTACCAAAATAGGGTTTTTCACCACCCAAACTAGGGTTTTTCTCCTACTTTTCCTAGTGATTAATTCAAAAAGGCTTTCTAGTTTTGTAAAAGTTCTATGAATCATTTTTGATAGCTGAATGATACTTTGATGATTTTTTCAAGTTTTGCGCTAGTGTTTTTGTTCAGGCTAGAGTACAGTAGACCCCGGCAAGAGTACAATTGACTTCGGAAAGACTACAGTAGACCTCGGCAAGACTACAGTAGACCTCGGAAAGAGTACAATT